>JAUVKD010000014.1 GCA_030596385.1 Methanosarcinaceae archaeon
AAAGGCGCTAGGTTGAGGGCCTAGTCTCGTAGGAGTTCGTGCGTTCGAATCGCACCTCCCGCACCATACCAATCCAACATATCAAAATGATTCAGTGGGCTAAAAATTTTCAACTGTTGAGAGTATACTTAAGTACAGCGAAGGTTCGTTTTTAGATATGGTTTTTTCCACAATTGTGAACCCATATTTTTCATAAAATCCTATTGCATCTTTTTTAGCATCCACTGTCATGTATCTACAGCCAACTTGTTTTGATACGTTTAAAGCAATACTTACTGCAGCAGATAATAGAAGTCTTCCTACCCCGTTTCCTTCGAATCTGGAATCGACCGCCAACCGTGCAAGTTTAATGGCCGGATATTTTTTGTGTTTATAGTCATCCCATCGGTGTGGATTTTCAACATGTTTGACTTCAATTATATCGGTGGTCAATGTGTAGAATCCTACCAATTGGTTTTCGTAACAGCATACATATGTTCTACTAACCATTTGTTCCTGATTTTCAAGAGCATCGTTTTTTAAAAAATCGTTCAAATCATGATTTGTACAATTAAATGAATCTGTATTGTGTTTTTCAGAAAAGGGAAAAACAGTGACGTCGTCACGTAATAAATTTACTACCACGTCAGAACCTGATCCGTTTATACATTAATTTTGCTTCTTTGAATAATTCAATTTGTTCCTTTGTTGGTGGGCGTTTTTCATTCTCCAAGAACACCTTAGCGTCTTCCTCCTCTAAAACCAATCCAAATTCAATGGGTTTTGCCATCGCTCTCCTCCTCCTGTATTTTTTACTCACGTAAAATGTTAATCCATACTTAATTCTTGCGTCATACTATTTGAAATGACCTCTAATATATAAGTGATGACATTTTGTTTCACATCTTCAAATGTCTTGTAATCAAAAACCATAGTAACTATTCAGCCATGCATAAACATTATCATTAGACTGAATAATCCATAAATTGATAAATACACACAATTGATAAATACGTATCCACTTCAAATCTAATGGTAATAGATTACATTTTGTGAATCGAAAGATGCTTCTGCACTTGATTTAAATAATCCGAATATGCATTTTACCCCGCTTTTTGAAGTGGATACATAAATACCTTTGAAATCAATGGGCATCGACTCAATATTAAAAATTGTGAAATATATTGCCATAGATACAAAATCGAGGATTTTCGCCATCGTCGCCCGATCTCAAGGATGGCTGAATAGTTACAATATTACATCCATTACATGTAATGACTTGAATTGGTTTAATATGACTATTATCTCCTTATAATCGATTTACCATGTGAATGTATGAGTTCAAGGTAAATAAATCCCGGTTTCATCTTCAAATAGTATCCATTTAAAAAAGCAGGGTAAAATTATATTCGAATTATCTAAACCATGTGCCTAAGGCATTCGATTTTAAAATGGAGTATGTTACCCTTAGATTTGAAACGAATATCAAGAATCCCGTTAACAAGATATATTAACAATAAAATACAACTGGCTTTAGATATCATGATTCGCAAATGTAATGAACATGGATACTTCAGGGGTCACGAATGTCCCGAATGTGAAAGTAATGGCAGGTATGTTCTTGATGATGAGCGTGAGGAAAGGCTGGGACGGTTTATTTCCGGGTCTCTCAGGCATTTCCCTGATGATGTGGGTCTTAAGATGGACCAACATGGTTGGGTTGATCTTAATCTCCTGTGCAATATCATGGAGAGCCGATACAGGTGGACAACAGGGGAACTTCTGCTTGCTCTTATTGAATCTGATATAAAAATAAGGTATGAAGTCAAAGGCTCTTATATAAGAGCAAGGTATGGGCATTCGGTCAATATTGACATGGATTACCCGGAAAATGAACTTGCATATCTTTACTACGGTGTCAGTTTAGAAGAGGTTGACATGCTTCTTGAGAATGGTATCACATCACTGCGCCAGCGCTATGTACATCTTAGCACTTCATATGGCAAAGCTAATGAAGCCGCATCAATTCATACTGACAATCCGGTTGTTATTGAAATAGATGCAGAGGATGCACAACAGGATGGTCTCTTATTTATGACTGTGAATAATGATATTGTCCTGACAGATGAAGTGCCACCAGAGTATTTGAGTATTGTGGAAACACAGGAGTGACCAATTTCTGTCATTTGACAGATACCTCTACGAGTTTGGGCTTAAGTTTAAGTTTATCCCCAAATCCATCGATTTTTTTTACATCGAACTTCACATCAAGGAACTGTTCGGTTACCCTGATGTTTGTGAGCGTATGCTTTGACAGTTCCCACACCGTGTAAGAACCGGAACCATCATTGCATAGCCCCATATACGGAATCAACTGGTCAGCAAGGTGTGCATCGACCGATGCTCCAAACCCTAATTCTGTGAGTATTTCATCTGCGGCATCCATGCCAACTTTCTCAGCAGGCAAACCTCGTTTCCCAAGTGCACTTCCGCCAAGCAGCCCGCGCCATAAACTAATCCCGCTGCCTGTTGAGCGGCATGCTACGCATTCGGTATCGATCCTACAATCAAATCCTGCCGCCATGATCCTTGAAGCAGCCGAATCCGCTTGCCTGCTTGCTACATGTTCGGGCAGGTTTGAGCAATGTGATATTCCGTAAACCTTGCCTTTTTCTGCCTTAAAATTAAAACTATTAAGTCTGGCAGGTTTAAGGGGTGCAAGCACACGTCCCCCGCCTTTTGGATAATATCCGCGCGCAAGAAGTTCTATCTCACACTTATATCCCATATTTGACAGTGCCCTGGCAGTTATGTATTTCAGGTAATCGATGGGGGGCGACCATGCAACATTCGTACCTCCAGTAATATCCAGTTCAATATCATCGGGTGCGCAAGTAGCAATAGGCATAATGCACTGGAGAAGAAGTGATATACTTCCCGCAGTTCCGATATCGATCTCATATTTACCCCCCTTTAGTTCCAGTGGAGAAAACATGATCTTGGTCGAACCAATTGAAATTCCTGCCACATCAGCATCGCATAGCATAGCAGCTGTCATAATAGATTTTATGTGCTGTGGTTTAAGGCCTGGATCAGGACGGTTCTTTCGTATATTGATGACCTTTACGTCCTCACCGGTTATAGCAGACAGGGACACGGCAGTCCTGACTATCTGTCCGCCTCCTTCTCCGTATGACCCGTCGATCTCGATGATATTTTCATCTCCTGAAATTTTTTGTGTGCATCTTCGATCGCATACATTATCGGATCAACCAGCATGGATACCGGAGGCGCGTAGCATGTTTCTATATCCTGCATCTCATCAATAGTCATCTTTTTTTTAATTGCGAATGAAAGCCCGTCGATGCGTTCTTTTACTCCCTCACCGGAAATAATCTGTGCACCAACCAGATACCTGTCATTGAATATGAGTTTGATGTATATCTGGCTTCCTTCCGGATAATAACCGGCACGAGTCAAGCCTTTTGACATACCTGTTATTACCTTTTTGCCGCTTCTTTTTGCAATATTGCTTGTAAGACCCACGGATCCTACCTGTAGATCACCGACAATGCACACCCATGGATTTATTGTCGGACCAAAATTAGAAGGTGTGCCGCACAGGTTGTTTCCAATCACAGCAGCCATACGTCGTGCATTGCTTCCAAGCTGGTTTACAAAAGGTTCGCCGGTTATAAAATTATAAACCTGTGCACACTCACCTCCTGAAAATACGTCAGGGTGAAATGTATTGCCGACCTTTACTCGTAGTTGTCCGTTTGTTACAATACCGCCGCTTATGCCGATCTCAATTCCTGCGTCTTGTGCAAGTGAGGTGTCCGGAACCACACCTGTGGATATAATTACAATATCAGCTGGTATATCAGTGCCGTCAATAGTAACAGATCCAACCTTTGTAGTACCGTTTATGGACGTGGGTGCGGTATCGGTTATGACATTAACGCCTATTGACACAAGATATGCCCGCACGATATCGGCCATTTCAGGATCAATGCTGTGCGATAGAAGCGAATTGTTTCGGTTAACAAGCGTTGTATTAATCCCGCGTTTCGATACAGAGGCTGCAATTTCAACACCGATCGAGCCTCCGCCTATGAGTGCCAGGTTAGTGGCAGTTTCAAGTGAATTTTGGATATTAATGCCATCTGATAAGGTGCGAAGTGTAAACACGTTATCAAGGCGTATATCAGATTTGATGTTGCCAGGTATGTTTGGGTAACTTCCGGTTGCGATTACGAGTTTATCAAAAGGAAGTATCCTGTCTTTGACATGAATAATTTTAGAATCAAGATCAATCGCATCTACTGTGGTGTTTAGTTTTACATTGATACCCATATGTTTGAAGAAATCAGGTTTTTTAACGATCAATGCATCAAAGTCTTTGATCTCACCACCAAGTACGAACGGCATTCCACACTGGCTGTATGCGGTGTATGCGTCTTTTGATATGACAGTAACAGAATAATCACCATGTCTTTTGGTGTGCGTCGCAACCGCCATTCCAACAGCACCACCGCCGATTATTACAAGTTCCTGACGCTTAGTTGTTTTTTTATCCATATGAATATGAATATCGATGATGGGATATTAGGATTTGGATTTACATGAATGCGGGTTTTTTATAGCATATAATTTATAAAATTATATATTCCGAGTAAATCCGACTGTAGCGAGGATTTTCTCGTGCATTATTCAAGTTTAGCTGCATTCATCTGCGGTTAACAAAACCGGTTAATAAGTGCACCCATAAAATAATAAAAACCCTCCAGTCATTTTTTGTATAACCACAAGTTTATTAAGCTTCAACTACTTGCTATAATGTGTGATTACTTAATGTATATTGCACATTAGTAATTGAAAATCAATAAATTGCGCAACATACACTCAAAAGTTGCATTGATACGATCACATATACAATAATAGTCAGGATCATTAATATATTAAATTTACAACATCATTTAATAATTCAAATATTATATACACAAGGAAGCACATTCACAGAGTTAAGTTTTAGCAGATAAAAAATGATATGATGGTGAGTATTTACAAAGGCATTTTTCAGGATTATAAAAAAATCATGGAATTATGTGGGTATATACACCCTACAACAGTCTATATTACCGGGTGGGTAAGAAAGTAAGTCTGGCTTAAGGGTCCGAACAATTCAACAATAAATGGGTTGTATTCATATTGAATTTAACATGCAAATTGCATAATGCGAAAACATTTACAATAATTGTTTCTATTGTGACATTGTGGAATAAGTTCGACACATAAAAATATGAACAAGACTTGTACTGGATATTGTACAAGTATAGTATTAGCATTTGAGGGAAAGTCAATCTGATCGGTGAATACATCAGTAACCATTTCCCGAATTATGTTGTAAATTTTTCAATTCTGCTATTTTTGTATTGTACTGGTATATATAAACTATGTATTTCAAATAGATCCGATCGATAGGGAGGATCTCATTGTTGTATATATTTTATAATAATGTACACCGGGTTGATCCGAGCGTAGCAAGGATTTTCTTGAATATATATAATTATGCCTTGTATAGGCGAGAAAAACGCACAATGATATATTATTAAATTGTGGAGAATAAAAATATGCAAAATACAGATACTACAAAATACATTATTCATTCCAAAATTAATGCGGATGGGGTAATTGAGCGTCCCGATATAGTCGGTGCCATTTTCGGTCAGACCGAGGGGCTGCTGGGCTCAGACCTTGACCTTCGGGACCTTCAAAAAACAGGTCGGATTGGTAGGATAGAGGTTATTGTGAATACCAAAGGCGGGAAGGCAAAAGGCAACATCCTGATCCCTTCAAGTCTTGACAAGGTTGAAACATCAATCTTGGCAGCGTCACTTGAAACAATTGATAGGGTTGGTCCTTGCAGCGCAAAGATCGAGGTCATCAATATTGAGGACATACGTGCAACAAAAAGGCAACAGATTGTTGATAGGGCTAAGTTCATTCTCACCGATATGTTCGATATCAATCTACCGGAATCACAGGAAATTGCTGATGAGGTACGGCAGTCCGTGCGTATTGAGGAAATGGAGTATTACGGTAAGAAAAAAATTCCATGTGGTCCGAATGTGCTTGATTCAGATGCGATTGTGGTGGTCGAAGGACGTGCTGATGTGCTGAACCTTCTGCGCTATGGTCTTAAGAACGCAATTTGTGTTGGTGGTACGAATGTTCCACCTGAAGTTGCAGAACTTACTAAATCAAGGACCGTCACGGCATTCACAGACGGCGATCGTGGAGGGGAACTTATTATCAAGGAACTTCTCCAAGTTGCGGATATAGATTATATTGCAAGGGCCCCTGATGGAAAAAGTGTAGAAGACCTTGTCCAGAGGGAAATTGTGCGGGCTCTGCGCCAGAAGATACCTGTTGAACAAGCAATGGAGAAATATTCTGTCCGCCAGTTCGATGCACCTAAAACCACAAAGGTCTCAAGGTTGCCAAAACGAAAGGAACAACGAAGAGTTCCGGAGGTTAAGAGGCATGTGGTTGCAAAGACTGAGAAAGTTTCTGAAAAAAAGCATGAGCGGATATTGGCAGAGCCATCAAAACAGCGTCGTGAAGCACCTGCAAGAAAAATTGAAGCGAAACCAAAAGTTACCGCATCTGTAAAAGAGGCAATTGAAAGTCGCAGATTCAAAACCCACGCGGATGCATTGGTTGGTACGCTTGGAGCGCGCTTATTAGGGTCTGATGATGATGTAGTTGTGGAGACTGCGGTCCGTGATCTTGTACAAAAATTAAAAGAGAGCGACGAAAGCGTTAAAAGTGTTATATTTGATGGCGTAATCACCCAGAGAATACTTGATATTGCAGTAGATAGGGGTATTGAAAATCTCGTTGGCGTCAAAATTGGAAACATATCAAAAAGTCCTGAGGCAGTGAAAGTATTCACAGCACAGGAATTGTAATTTTTAGTTAGGAAATGTAATAAATGTTGTTTAGATCTATGCAAAAAACATTTCCTGACAGTTCATTTTTTTGTTGTATAATTCGACTTTGACAAATTAGATCATTTATATTGCACTGATGTCTATTTGAGGATAACTACTACATTATTATAAAGTGATATCTCGATATCGAGTTGTTCTATAATGTGGCAAAGTATAGACAATTCACAAAATTATATAGTGAGTTAATGTGAACATAGCGGTGTTTCCGGATACCTTTGTGATTTCCCAGAGTGTTTTTCCGATGTTTGACTGTTGTAATTTCTCACTCACTAAGTTTTTCATTCCATCGCGACATCTATATATACGAGTACCACTAACTATAGGTTAGTATCTAAATGGCATGCCTTTTTGGTTACTAACCCTCAGTCTCAGTATGTATTTTCCTCCTATCACAAGTAAATTCGTGCCAGCGTCTGGATTTA
Source organism: Methanosarcinaceae archaeon (assembly GCA_030596385.1). Taxonomy (GTDB): domain Archaea; phylum Halobacteriota; class Methanosarcinia; order Methanosarcinales; family Methanosarcinaceae; genus Methanovorans. The sequence goes on from JAUVKD010000014.1 coordinate 7,418, forward strand.
CTTGTCGACTCTGGGTCCTCAATAGGAAGATCTCGTTTTGATCGGATTAACTTGTAATATATAATTCTATAAATTATATGCTATAAGTTATATGCTATGAGTATATCACAAAATCAATATGAGATTCAAATTTAAATTTAAATTTAAGGTGTAATATGGAACCAGCACAGGTGCTTGACATATTGGGTAATAAAAACAGGAGAAAAATTCTCCAGCGTCTGTCGAACCGCCCATGTTATGTCAGTGAAATATCAGGGCGACTCGGTGTTGGTCCAAAAGCAATTATAAACCACCTGAGCCTGCTTGAGCAAACCGGACTTATAAAATGCCATGTAGATGAACAGAGACGTAAGTATTTTAATATCGCAGATAACATGCGCCTTGAAATATCGGTATCACCCCACTCCTATGCCGCATCTGTATATTCTGTTCCCATTAATACTGAATACCACTTAAAGCAGAATCGCAATGAAACGATCGAAGTACAAAAAGCACATGCTGCATCAGTGCTTGTAGAATTGAATCGTGAAATAAGAAATACGAGATGCAAACAGGAAGAACTCACACGCAAACAACAGGAACTACAGATCGAATTCTCAGAACTCATGGATATTTGCATGGATGCAATAGATAAAATTGCAAGCAATCCCCTTCAAGCAGAAATATTACATGCACTGCTCAAAAATGAACATTGTATAGCATCGTTGTCTTATAAATATACAATGCATCCGAGTCTTATCAGTGCTCAGGTATTAGAAATGGCAAAAAAAGGGTTCATTGAATATACTATAAGAGATAACCAACAATATTGGAAAATAATTGAAACCAAAAATGAAACTGGTAATGAACAATGAGTGAAAAAATCGTTATACGTGTAGCCGAAGCACACCATCGGGATACCGGCAAAGGAATTGCCAGACTTGATGTGGATTTAATGATAAATATCGGTGTTGTAAGTGGTGACATCATCGAGATAAAAAACATGGAAAAAGCATATGGTATCGTCTGGCCAGGATATCCGGAAGATTCAAGGAAGAATATTATTCGGATTGATGGAAACCTGCGCAACAATGCCAGAGTTGGAATCGATGACAAGGTTACAATTAAAAAGGTTGATGCAAAAAAAGCGAAACGTATAACGCTGGCACCCACACAACCGGTCAGGTTGGTTGGTGGAACTCGTTATATATTACAAATACTTGAAGGGCGACCAATAGAACGTGGCCAGAGCATAAGAGTTGAAGCGGTCAACAATCCATTATTGTTTATAGTTATGTCAACAAATCCCACCGGACCTGTTGTTGTTACGCGAAACACCGAAATAATAGTCAAAAAAAAACCAGTTAGTGAATGCAGGACGACCGAACATATCTCGTACGAGGATATCGGCGGGCTCAAACGTGAAATCGAACTTGTTCGAGAAATGATCGAATTGCCTTTGCGCCATCCCGAACTGTTTCGGAAACTCGGCATCGAACCTCCAAAAGGAGTTCTTCTCCATGGGCCACCCGGAACCGGAAAAACCATGATAGCAAAGGCGGTGGTTTCCGAGACAGATGCTAATTTCATCTCCATC
>JAUVKD010000015.1 GCA_030596385.1 Methanosarcinaceae archaeon
CTGCTTTTGGCATCCTGTTCTTCACACCACGGTATTTCTTTACCGAAATGATCTCAACAGTTCGTGCACCTGTATTATCCACACATTCGATCTTCGCACCTGCGTTCAATGAACGTGGTATGCTTGAACGTATGCCTTTCATGCCTGAGCCTCCGCTTTGACCACTACATATGATTTGGTCTTGCTAAGAGGTCGGCACTCTGCGATCGTAACTACATCCCCGACCTTTGCATTAATGCAAGGGGGGTTGTGGGCATGAATCTTTGATTGCCGCTTCTCATATCTCTGATACTTTTTAATTAATATCTCATGTCTTTGTTGAATGACTACCGTTTTATCCATCTTGTCGCTTACGACAGTGCCCACATGGACCTGTCCTCGCACTGGAAGTTTGCCGTGGAACGGACAATTTACATCGTCACACTCCTTTTCAGGCACGGGTACATCCAATCCTATATCTCTTACCATGATTATTACCTCATGTGATTTTTCCTTATGTTCTTAATCCTGTTTTCGGGTTGTGAGAGCAATAATGTTCCATTTACTTTGACATGCTTTACATCATGTCCACCCGCAGAGCGGGCAGGTATCCGAAACACAAAAATAGTTCCCGTTTTTGGAACAACTATTTCACGAGCACTATCTGTTTCCACTGTTAGTGTGTTTCGTGTTTCATCAACCACTTTGCCGCGTATATTTATTAAAGTAGGATTTGTAGAGTCAACAACCTTCACCATAAGTCCTATCAATTCATGATAGATCAAATTCGAAGGTGTGATGTCCACTTTACAACTCCTTCAGTTCATTTTGAATTGTCTTTATTCGTGCAATGGTTCTCCTGAGTTCACCACTGAGCCCGGGATTATCCGGTGCACCACCTGCCGAAGACAGTGCACGCTCACGTATAAGATCGTTTCTCATTTTTTCAAGTTCATCCATCCGCTCTTCCGGAGTCATATCGCGAATCTCTTTGTTTCTAAGAATCGCCATTATTAAGTCTCCTTGTGAACTCTTGCCATTGGATGCCAATAAGTGTAACTCTCGTGTTTGTGTTGCCAGGTACCATTATGTTCCCTGCGTTCCTCACTATCGATTGTGGCTACATCTTCTAACCTTTCTGCTGCTTCCACAGTTTCTGCTGCTTCCACAGTTTCTGCTGCTCCCACAGTTTCTGCTGCTCCCACAGTTTCTGCTGCTTCCACAGTTTTTGCAGCTTCCACAGTTTTTGCAGCTTCCACAGTTTTTGCAGCTTCCACAGTTTTTGCAGCCTCAATTGTTTTCTCAACTTTAGCTGCCGGTTTATCGACAATTCCTGTTGCTTCTTCAGCCTCAGCAACTTCGCCTGACGCTTCTGCTTTGACAAGATCTTTTATGCCATCTTCTGATTTACCTTCAGTAGTTATATCCTCTGCTTTAGTCTCTGTATCTTCAACGATATCCTTTAACTTAAAAGCATCTGGTAAAACCGCATCTGGCGGAATAATACGCACACTACATCCAAGCGTACCAAGTTTACGAATAGCAGTCGCAAAACCTTTATCAACGATATCATCAACCGGTTTTCCTGCATGTTTGATGTAACCGTTGACCATCTTCTCGACCCTTGACCTTGATCCTGTTAATTTTCCGGATATGACAATCTCACATCCAAGTGCACCTGATGCCATGATAGCGCGCAGTGTATTGTGCCCGGCTTTCCTGAAATACCAACCACGTTCAATTGATGATGCAAGTCTTGAAGCCATCATCTGTGCATTGAGTTCGGGTTTGCGAACCTCCTGTGCATCTATCTGCGGATTATCCAGATCATATAACCTGTCAATATCGCGAGTTAATTTCCTGATGATCTTTCCGGCTTTTCCAATAACCATACCAGGTTTTTCAGCGTATATGGTTATCTGTGTACCCATGGGGGTCCTGTTCAGTTCCATGCCGCCATAACCTGCCCTGCTGAGTTGTTTCAGGAAAAATTCATTCATTGATGCCTTTACATAACCTTCCTGTACGAACGTCTTTTCTACTGCCATTAGACCACCTCGCATATTATCATTTCAACAAACACGGTTTCCGTGTTCTTAGGGCTGGCACGCCCACGAGCTCTTTGTCTCATTCCGTGGATCACACGTCCGCGCTTTGCAGAAAAATGTGCAATATACATATTTTCAGGTTCAAGTCCCTTATATTCTGCATTACTTTCCACATTTTTGAGTATTTTTAAGAACTCATTTGCAGCGCCCACTGGATAACGTCCTGCAGCCATTGCTCCTTTTTTATGACCAAGGCCGTCATTATGCCTCTTAAATGGTACTGCCTGTTTTAATTTTATCACATTCTCAAGATATGATCTTGCAACGCCTGTATGCATGCCTTTGATCGCACGACCAAGTTCACGTGACTTCTTAGTTGAAATGTGAAGCTCCGAACCCATTGCTTTTGCACTGGTTTCAGGGTCGAATTCCGTGGAATAATTTATTCTTGCCATTTATCATCACCTTACTTGAGCGGTACGAACTTGCTTGAACGGGTTGCACCAACACCGGCACTACCGTGTGATACCCTGTTGCGCGTTAATGCGAACTCTCCAAACCTGTGTCCTATCATCTCCGGCTGAATATCGACCTTGACAAATGTTTTACCATTATAGACCTCAAAGTTCTTGCCTATCATATAAGGCATGATAATAACATTCCTATAATGTGTCCGGATCTTATCATTTCCATCTATGAACTTCTGCATCACATTCTTCTGACCATCAGTGAGACCACGTTTAAGACTACGGCGTTCTTTTGAGGGTAATAGTTTTGCAAACTCTTCTATGCTCAACTTTTGAAGTTGCTCTATGGTCTTACCGCGATAAGTAAACTCACCTTTTCGTTTTGGTAATCTTGTTGTTAATTTTCTTGCCATGTAGTACACCTCTGATTAACGCTTTCCTGTCCTGCGTGCTGCAATGTGACCTACTTTACGACCTGGCGGCGCATTCCTGCTGACTGTTGTCGGTTTACCAGGATGTTTTCTGTTTCCGCCACCAAAAGGATGATCAACTGCATTCATAGCAATCCCCGATACACGTGGATATTTTGCTGCTCTTGTTTTCTTCTTGTGATACACTTTACCGGCTTTTAAGAACGGTTTATCGACACGTCCGCCACCCGCAACAATACCGATAGTTGCCCGACACTTCGGACTTAACCATTTCATCTCACCGGATGGCATTTTTATAACCGTTTTGTTACGGTCATGCGAGACCAGTGTTGCATAAACACCGGATGCACGTGCAAATTGTCCGCCATCATTTGGTTTTGATTCGATATTACATATCGGAACACCCTCAGGAATCTCTGATAAGGGAAGAATGTTACCTGTTTTAATCTCTGCTGAAATCCCGCAGGCAATCCGATTTCCGATTGCAATTCCTTCCGGTGCCAGTATAAAGCGCTCTTCGCCATTTTCAAATGCAACTTTAACTATTGGTGCTGACCTTGCCGGATCATGGGTAATCTCAGTCACTGTACCGTACAAAGTTTCATTCATATCTCCTTTAGGATGTTTAAGTTTAGCTTTGAACTTGTGAGATGGAGCCCGATATGTGGGGGTTCCGCGACCTCTGTTCTGCGAAATAAGTCTATGTCCCATTTATCTCACCTCACACCAATCCAATCCGTGTAGCGATTTCGTGTGCATCATCCGTTCCCTCGAATGTGACAATCGCTTTTTTCAAGCCTTTCATTGTGGTCATTGTACATATGGACTTTACAGGGAATCCATACGTTTTTACCACATCTTCTTTTATCTGATACTTGTTCGCACGGGTGTCTACAATAAATTGAAGTTTATTGTCATCCATAAGCATCATCGCTTTTTCTGTGACAAAAGGATATTTAATTACGCTCATATAAATGCACCTTCCAGATTTGATATTGCCGATTCGGTCCATATCGTAAGACGACCTGCATGTGTACCCGGAGCCAGTAATTCTGCATTTAATGAATCAACTGTTGCAACATCGACACCGGATAGATTATTTGCAGCCTTGTTAATAGGACCCTGTTTACCTGCAACGATCAAAACACTTATTTTATGCTTGTATTTCCTGCCCCGGAGTTTGCCTTTGCCAGCCCTGATATGCCTTCCTTCCTTTGCACGGATGACATCATCGTAAATACCTGCTGCCTGCATGAAACTTACAACTTCCCTGGTCTTGTTAAGATCTTCAAGTGTATCTTCAACAACAAGAGGAACATTTGCATTAAACCTGTGACCTCGTGCCTTCACAAGTTCCTGATTAATGGTTGCTGCAATCGCAGAGCGAATTGCCATGCGCTTTTCTTTCTTGTTTACCTTTTCAGTCCGGTCTTTTTCCGGTTTCGGAGGATGTGCTCTTCTACCACCGACCGCCTGGGGAACTCTTGCAACACGATTCCCGTTGTTAAGTCTTGGAACCTGTGCAACACCTCTGCCAGACCCCCATGAGCGTGCTGATGTATCCATACCTGAATACATGCGGGGGCCATACGGCTGAAGCCTGTTAGCCTGTGCTGAAAGCACTGCTTTTTTGATTAGGTCCGGCCTGTAAACTTCATCGAAAATGTCAGGTAAAGTAATCTCGCCTTTCGTATTTCCGGATAGATCTATAATATTTGCTTTAAACATTTACATCACCCCTGCTTGGACTGTGTACTTATGTGAGCGATCTGTGGTTCACCTATGCCGGAAACTTTTGACCTTGTTGGTTCCCTGAGTCTGACCAATCTCTTTGAGGGACCTGGCACACTTCCTTTTACCAGTATGTAGTCACCGCGTACAAGACCATAGTTAATAAATCCGCTTGATGGATTAATTGCATCCAGGTCTTCAGATATCTTGAGGATACGTTTGTTATATTCGGTTCGCTGGTGATATCCCATCTGCCCCATCTGTGGAACTCTCCAGCTAACATGGGCTGGTCTCCATGGACCAAGTGTACCGACCTGTCTCACACTTCCTGCGCGTGAATGTTTGTTTTTCTGCATATTGATGCCCCATCTTTTGACTGCACCCTGCGTACCTTTACCGGTCGTTATCGCTGCGATATCTACAACACCGCCGCTGTTGAATACGTCATTGATATGAACCTTGTTGCCGAGTATGGATTTTGCATACTCGAATTTTGCTTTCAGGTCATTTCCACTAATTGCAGTCTCCATAAGGTCCGGTTTCTTTTTGGGAACACCTGTAAGACTTATGGGTAATGTGTATGTGATTACCCGGATATCATTTGCAGTACCATCATCTAGAATTGAGCCGATTTTTTCCATTGCTTTGTCTGTGTTATGGTTCTTTGGCATCACAATCGCACGATCAAGACTACTATCCAGATCAGAGGACCATGCTTCTGCAACTGCTTTATTACCATAGGTCGTATTTTCATACGCACGGATCGCTGCAACCTTTATAGCAGGTGTTTCAATGACAGTTACAGGTATTGAGATCTCAGCACCTTCTGTAAGACTGTTCTTTGTATCGTCGATCATAACTACATGTGTCATACCCACTTTGTAACCTGCAAATCCCTGCAGTTTAGGTGCATTTGATGACTCTGGCCATGATCGAAACCTTGCTATGTGGCTTTTCGCTCTTTTGCGTGGACTAAATGCGAGTGAACCCCGCCTTGGTCTATGTCCTTTTGCCATTTTTATCCTCCTGATTATACAATTATTTTAATCCGATATTGTTTGTTTTTTTGCCAACTACAAGTAAGCCGTTGTTATTATGATTACACCGTAAATGCCCGGCATTGCTATAAAGCAGATTAATATTATCATCTGCTTTTGTCAATGTGAGTCAACGCACGCTCCGGTTTGTGGATTGTGCCCTTTAAACAGTAGTTACCTATAAAAGATCTAAACAAATCCATGCTCTTCTAAACGCCAATTGCGCATAAAAGCGGGCATTCAATGAATTGGCCCATAAACATTTCGTGTTAAATCCGACTTTTCACACTTGCTATCTTATCTTGACTTTGATAATTCATCCCTGTGATTTTCCTTTAAGCAGGAATTATATATCAATGTCTAACTTTCCATTGTAATGCTGCATGTTGTATATATACTCTGCGCATGAAGAATGTTAAGAAAACTATGGCGTCAAGATAGACATATATCTGTATTTGATATGAATTCGACATTGTTATATGACAAGCCAACTGGTAATCGAACCATATGGAAGTGAGTTAGTATATCCTGATAAACGACCATAGCGAGATTAATCTGTCGATTCCGATTTTTGATCACAAGCCTGCCCCGATCCCAAAGTGTCACTATTCCTGCGCGGTAGTGCCCTTTTGGTATTTCGCTTTCGAAGTCTGCGTATTCGAATGGATTGTTTTTTGTTTGGATGGCAAGCCTATATTTTACGAATTTTCAGGCCAAACTTGACGCCATGGTCATGTAAGACCGGATTCTCGATATCTATATAATAGATTAGAACCTTCCAAAACCAAATATTGCAACAACATTTGCCGGGGTGGCAGAGCGGACTAATCCAACGGTGAATTCGCCGCGGAGTCTATACGCGGCAGGCTCGAGACCTGTTTTCCCTGACGGGATGCTTGGGTTCGAATCCCAACCCCGGCGTCTTCTTATTTCGTATATATACTTTATAAGATTATATAGTGCGGATTCGCATATTTTCATTTTTTGCTTTTTTTTGTATTTGTTTCACGATTTTTTGATGCCGGAGCAATTCTCTAAGGCTGCACATTTCCAAACCACTGGCGCGAACGATGTCGGTTTCGCGGTATTTCAACTTAGAATCCAAACATAGAATAACGCAGCATAGCGTTTTTACACACCAATGTTATTTGAAATGTTACGTTTTGTCCGACCGATGCGTAGGTGTATATTTTATAATGTATGGAATCTGCCGCCTGCGGCGGTATTGCTGTGCGGGGTATTGCAGTATGCTGTGCATAGGGATTTTATCGAAACCATCTACAAATACTATTTAGATAATACTAATCTTATTTTACCCTGCTTTTAGAAGTGGATACCAATTAAGATATATTGAAAAGGCATTATTGTATATGGGTGTATTATGGGCTACGAATATGATCTCAGTAATAATGTATTGTACATCAATAAAAATTGTGTTCAGGCATACGACATTGAAAAAAATGAAATTGGAGTTTGTGGTGCATGTGGTGCACATTTATTGAGTATTAGTTATCATTTATTTAATGATTTGATAATTGTAGCAAAATGTTCGAGTTGTAATTTAATTTTTGCAAACATCTATGATCTAGATTGGGTATGGTTAGATGAAATTGTCATCTCTCATTTTTTGTCAGGAAATACTCAAAACAGGAATACTGGTTGTGGTAATATTTTGCAAACTGATGGCGAATCGGATATAAGTGCAGGTCTTAAATTATTAAAAAGTATTCCTATGAAACAACTACAAACAATATTTTCTCCTGCAGAGATCAATGCTATGTTTTTACGTACAAAAGGTGATGAATATATACGTCAGTATTTGTACAACGCTCGCAAAAAATACGATGCTTTTGAAGATGTTTTTGGAATTACTATCAACGTTTGATTTTCGATCACTTTTCAGAGGACTTAAATCTGATACATAATATGTAATAAATATTATACAATACTTTTAAATTATATGCTTATATATTTCATGTAGTATCCAATGTATTAAATTAATAACTAAAAATAAAATTATATATATTACCTGTAATTGTATTTTATTACATAAAATGGAGTATGAGTGTGCTGTAATTTTATAAAAATGGAAACATAATATGTAATAATATATTATGACTAACATTTTTAAATGTTGTTATATGGGAATTTGCCATTCAAATTTGCTATTTAAATATATCAATTTTAATATTATTATGATAATCTATGTGAATTATAAAAAGGGATAAATAACTAACATTGCCAATGGTTACGTTTTCAGAAAATTGTCATCTTTTTCCATGGTTGTTAACAGGATACAGAATATATAATAAATCAATTGCATATATATTACCTATAGTAATTTTGATTGGTTGAATGTACTATAAAAGGGTAATATAGATTAAATAGGGCAATATCACAAAAATGTACATATATCATATATGTGCATAATAGATTGATCCATACAAGGTGGTGTTTACTTAACGCATCTATTCCACATCATATGTGAATAGGCTGTTCCCGACCTGCAACCCCCTTATTTAGTGTGGAAAACAGCAAGTAACAATGCACCTGATATATCAAACCTATGGATGCATATAGTATATATGCATGACAGTTGAATGGGAGATCTAAATGATAGATTAATTGCTATGTGTATCATCACAGATTGTATCACAAACCTCTATACTGTGCATGCTGGAAGTATAATTATAAATATAGGTATATATATGTATCATTTCAAAATATTACTAGGCACTGTTTGACAATTTCTATATGTTTTGCTTTGACATTTTATATAGATTTATATTGTGATACCTCATGTAGGTGTTTATATATAACAAATGTTATAAAATACAGCATTCGTGATATTCATTACAACAATATACATGTAATATAATATACATCATTTAGACCACATGATATATGCTATCCACTTGTATATAGTCAATTTCACATATATTATAATATATATTGTGTTGTAATGGTTGCCCTGAACAAATTTTTACTTTAAGATAATTATATTTGGTATTAAAAAGTTATATGTTAAATACAATTTATAAACAATTTTATAAAAATGTCTATAATTTCAAATTGCTTCA
>JAUVKD010000070.1 GCA_030596385.1 Methanosarcinaceae archaeon
ATTAATCAATCCTGCAAGTGCCACTATCGCCGTACCGTGCTGGTCATCGTGAAATACAGGTATAGGCAGTTCCCATTTAAGCCGCGCTTCGATCTCAAAGCACCCGGGTGCTTTGATATCCTCAAGATTTATACCTCCGAAGGTCGGTGCTATGTGCTTTACGGTTTTGATGATCTCTTCCGTATCATTTGTGTCAATGCATATTGGAAATGCATCCACGCCCCCGAGTGTTTTAAAAATAACAGCCTTACCTTCCATAACAGGCATTGCGGCATGTGCACCTATGTTGCCAAGACCAAGCACTGCCGAACCATCAGTAACCACTGCAACAAGATTGCCTTTTGAGGTATAGGTGTACACATCATCTTCATGTTTTGCTATTTCCCTGCATGGTTCTGCAACACCGGGCGTATAATCCACACTCAGGTCATGTATCGTCTTTAACGGGACTTTGCTGGCAATTTCCAGTATTCCCTTATGCAGTTCATGTACTTTGAGCGATTCTTCGTAGATGGAGACGGTGGTGGTTGTGGTTGCAGGACTTATTTTTGATTTTGATGGGGGTTTTGACATTTTTTACCTCTTGCTGTTAATTTATTTGTATATTTTCTTCCTGAAATCAATAATAAGCATTAACACAACAGGTACACGTTCATCGATGTCCGGAATTGTTCTGCAATCACATACTCGTGACCTATATCCGGGATCACCGATAAGTGTGGTTACATGGGATTGTAATCTAATCTTGATATATTATTATGTAAAGATTACTATTTTTTGAATGTTTTTTTCATTTTTTAAAACTACTTTGAAGCCGCATCCTTAAAATTATCTCATACGCCATAATCCAAGTTCTTTCTTGACCTGCATGAACATATGAACCTTTCCATCCTTCGTTTCAACACGGGCTTTTTAAATCTCTTTTGTATGATTATTTAGTTCCTTTATATCTTCGTATTTGTTCGTATATACCTTTTAGTGTAAGAGCAAAATGAAAATGAATTTTGTGGCCTTCTATACAAGTAGGCTGAAAATAATAACAAATAATTTATTTAGTATGCATTCCCGTTGTTAAACCCGTTACTCTGTTGCCTTAAATACCATCTTCTCATTGTGAATTGGGGCATCGATAATGTTATTAAATATAAAAAGCTTCTATTCTCTGGTGACAGAATGAAAATCAAGACCTTTGTTGTACTTTTAATGTTAACATTCGTTCTAATTGCAGGTTGTATAGGTGACGATGAGCCTGTTGTTAATGAAACACCTAAGGTAAATGAAACTATCATAGAAGATGAAGTTCCAAAAAAAAATGAAACACCTATAGAAAATGAAACTATCATAGAAGATGAAGTCCCAAAAGAAAATGAAACACCCATGGAAAATAAAACTTCAGCCGAAGAGTCAGATGAAGAACTTCTGGAGGTTGAACCAAAAACATATTCGATATATATGGAGCATTATAAGATCTCATTTCCACCACAATTTGAAATAAATAAAGGCGATACTGTTGTCTGGAGAAACAGACAGGATCCAAAAAGAATACTAATACTGGTAAGCGAAGATGGACTATGGGAAAATAAGAGTTTAGGCTATTACAAAACATTAGTTTACACATTTAACGAGTCAGGCACATACAATTATAGTGTGATAGGCCAGCTAAAAATGAGTGGCTCCCTAATTGTCAAATGATTCACATAAGATTTACAGATTCGGTATAAATGAATACCATAACCATAACAGAAGGTACGACAGGGGTTTTAGTACCAGTCCCACCGGAGGGGGTATCATTTCCCCCATCGGCAGCACCTGTTTTTTATAATCCGGAGATGGAACTTAATCGTGACATAAATGTCGCGGCAACTGCTGCTTTTGTAAATCGCCTTGTTTTGAATTCACATCGTGACATCCAACCAATAGATATAACCTATGTTGATGCATTGTCAGCATCCGGGATAAGGGGGATCAGGGTTGCAAACGAACTGGGTGTTTCGGCTGTTTTGAATGACTGGAATGAAGATTCATACAACCTTATTGTTAAAAATATCGAATTGAACAAACTGTTTGAAACGACTACAGCATCACATAAAGATGCAAACGTTTTGCTTCATGAAAAAAGGTTCAATATCGTTGATCTCGATCCTTTCGGAACACCTGCCCCTTTTTTAGATTCTGCAGCACGATCGGCTGTAGATTTACTTGAGGTTACGGCAACTGACACTGCACCTCTTTGCGGTGCGCACTTGAATTCTGGCATACGCAAATATTCTGCTGTGCCGCTCAATAACGAATATCACAGCGAAATGGGAGTACGCATACTTCTTGGCAAGATCGCACGAGAACTTGCAAAACATGAAAAAGCAATGATTCCGTTGCTTTCTCATGCAACACGCCACTATGTGCGCATATATGTGCAGGTTAAAAAAGGTGCAAAGCATGCTGATAGAACACTTAAAAATATGGGTTTTATGTCAAACTGTCAGGATTGTGGATTCAGGAAACCGGTGTTTGGACTAGCTGTACATATTGATAAGGAATGTCCGATATGCGGCAACACAACCGGAATTGCAGGTCCGCTGTGGCTTGGACAATTGCACGAAGCAAAGTTTTGTGATGAAGTTTTGCTTGAGCTTGAAAAACGATTACTAAATACTCAAGAGAAGGCTATAAAGATTATTACTCTTTGCAGGGATGAACTTGATATTCCAATGTTATATGACCAAAATATTATCTGCAAACGCCTGGGTATCTCTGCATCAACCATATATTCGCTAATAAGTGCACTCAAAAAACATGGATATAAAGCGTCAAGAACTCATTTTGATGGAATATCTTTTAAGACCAACGCTGAAATTACTGATATTGAAAGAATTATGATAAGTGGGAGATTGGGATGATCCGCAAACAATTTTTGTTTTTTTCAATCTCTTATGTCTATTTCTACAGTAGGCAACAATATACATTTTTGTTGCTCTTGCGATAAAAAGAGTGTGTACGGACACGTATGATGAATATCTAAAAACTACTCACTAATAATTATACGGTCCAATTCATTATTGATAAGCGTGACGCAATGCTCGGACAGAAGCGAAATCGGTCCGACAATGACTACCGTTGCACCGACATTGGAAATAATTTCTTCCTCTTCCTTCGTGACCCCATTATGATCGCCCATAATGAAAACAGCATCATTAAAAGTCCCTGCAATATTCCTGATATCTTCCCCATCCTCTCGAAGATACACGATCTTGCACCGCTTTTCAACAAACTCGTCAAGCAACATGGCAAGTCCACCGCGCCGTACCCAGACACCAGGTGTTGACCTGATTTCCTGTTCTCCAACTTCTTTATCAAGCGCTTTTTTAATGAGTGAACCGCTGCTTCTCTCATCAGGATAAAGATAGCGTAAACTCTCACCATCAAAACGTATGATCTTCTGCGGGTCGGGTTCGCCAAGTAATAACAGGTGTACCTGCACATCCCGTCTCATATCATGGGATAGAAAAAGCGCAGCACTTGTACATCTACACAGGATATCCATGCGTCCTGCGGAACCAGGCATGTCATTCAATGAAAAATTACCTGATGTAAGCGCCTTATGACCTATTATTAAAAATTCACGCACAAAAACCTCTCACTATTCAAATGTTATAAATTTAAAATCGTATGGGATTGTATACGGCAAGTATTCCGATATTTACAATCTGCAAATATCAAAAAACAGTGTACAAAAAAACAGTGTACAAGAGTGATATAAGATCACTCTTCTATTCCACAGATTCTTCATCTATAACGGATTCTTCAGACCCGCCGCCAAGAATCACATCTATGGTCTTGTTACCATATTCAATGACTTTTGTGTTGATCTGGGATGTGTCATTCGAAATTTCCTTCCCACGCATGCTCTTTCTACGGCGGATGCCGTGTGACTTTGGTTTTGAACCAATGCCGGTTGTTACGAGGACTTTTTGCCTTTTTGGACCCGGAAGATCTCCTCTCATAACAATACCTCCTTTGTCGCTTCCGCCAGTGATCTTCAAAATGTATCCAGACAATCCGACTGTTGCACCATCCACTGTCTCGCCGATAGATTTACCTATATATTGGTTAGCCTCGGGACCAGTCACATCAAACTGGTATGCTTTGGTCTTTGGGTCTGAAACCACGATCTTAAAATCTGCCATTATTTTTTCCTCCGTTTATCGCTTAATGTTCCTCAGTTGTGTATTATGAATCGTAATAAATCGTATTGATTAATTTGACTATTGGTATAATTTTATATTGTAATAAGTGCAATTATAGTATAATAATGTGATAAATGCAATTGTAGTGTTACAAGTGCAAATTGGTATATTAGTGGCATGTATGGTTGTGAGTATACCTTTAACAAGAATATAGATTATAATCATTTCGCCCAGAATGGATTATCCCTGCGCTTAATTGTCAGGAATGCTTCCAGTGATTCTATCTCATCAGCCTTCAATGAATCATATAATTCATGTTCAAGGATCTTTGCATGTCTCTCAGGTATATTCACATACAAAATGTCACCCTCTTTGATCTGCCTGCCAACTGTCGGACCTTCAATTGCCATAGCAACTTCCATACCAATACGGGCCTCACCTATATTCTCACCATTTGCCTGCAGTCCCTTAATTCTTCCCACTATTATACCCTCACCTGATGTAATATCAACATTTGTCTTGACCATTCCGCTTGATATTTTCACGCCAACCACTGCGGGTTTACTCTGTCGGAATGTGCAATCAGGGAGTATCCTGAACTGCCCTGCCTTGATAATCATCTCGGATATGCTCTTTTCAGACTTTGTCTTGTGTTCTTTTATCCAATCCGTATAAGTATCTACAAGCTTGTATATCACATCGCTCATGAACAATTTTACGCCGGAAGTCTGCATAAGGTCCTTTGCATCCAGAAGGATACCCACATTAAATCCGATTATCACTGAATTTAACGGGTCTTCGATTGTAGATACTTCTATAATATCATGGTGAGATATATCTCCAATATCCGCTTTGCGAATCGTTATGTTTTCTTTCTGAAGTTCACTTACAAGCGCTTCAAGTGAACCGATCGTATCTGCTTTTAATGTAATCCCATTAGCGTCAGTATGAATCCTGACCTCTTCGATCTCTTCGTGTATTTCCTTTATGATCTTATCAACAGTATCTGTAGTTACAACCCTTACAGGCGAACCTGCAAGTGCATCATCAAGACCTTGTGCAGATATTTTCACACCAATAGCAGCAGTGACCTTGCTTACCTGCTTGAACTTTTCTTCAGCATGTATATCAGAAAGAGGTTGCGGTTTCAGCAAAGCCCGAATCTTGGTCTGTCTAGGTTTTCCAAGGCTTCCAACAACGATTTTTTCGCCTTTTTTCATTGTACCATCATAGAGGATGATGTCCATTGTCATCCCTAAACCACGTTCTTCCTTAACTTCAAGAACCGTGCCAGCACCTGGTCCGTCAGCATTATAATGCAGATTCGATTCCAAAAACTTCTGTGCAAGTCCTAAAAGTATCATTAATATATCGGGCGTTCCCTCACCTGTTATAGCACTTATAGGTATCACTGCAATCGTTTTTTGGAAATCTGCCACCCTGTCATACCGATCTGAATTGAAACCAACATTATAAAGTTCACCAACGATCTGGTATAACTTGTTGTCAAGTGAATTTCTTACATGCTCAATTTGTTTATTGTATGTGGCCAGAAAAGGCATATTCTTGTTCGGATTCCATCCGTGTATCCTGTCGATCTTATTTGCAACCACAACAAACGGCGTCTTGAACCTTTTTAAAATCTCAAGACTCTCGATCGTCTGTGGTTTGAACCCTTCGTTAATATCAACAATGACAACAGCCAGATC
>JAUVKD010000152.1 GCA_030596385.1 Methanosarcinaceae archaeon
CTGCTGTCTTGGAGTATTCGTCCATCATCCATGCCATCATCTGGGGAGTTGTGTAAACATCAGGTGCAGGAACATCTTTATCTGGACCAACGATTGATGATACGCGATAAGCATATCCACGGCATAATGTTTCCAATTCTCTTTCAGACATTTCCTTAGGATTGCAGATAACCCCTCCCTTTGCTCCACCGAGAGGAAGGTTAAGAAGTGAACATTTCCATGTCATCCATGCTGAAAGTGCTCGCACGGTATTGACATTCTCTTCCGGATGGAATCTGATCCCGCCTTTTGTCGGTCCTCTTGCATCATTGTACTGAACCCTGAATCCCTGGAATACTTTTGTTGTACCATCGTCCATCTTGACAGGTATGGAGATGTGTAATTCTCGCATTGGGACCCTGAGGATCGCATGTACTCCGGGATCCAGATCCAATATTTCTGCACAATTATCTAATTGTTTTTGTGCATATTCAAACAGGTTTAATTCTTCCATTTATATTGCCTCCGGTTTTAGTGTTGATTGGAATATATTCATAAACATTTGTACTCGAAAATAATATTTTTTAGCCCACATTAACCATGTTTATCTCGTAGGTTATTAGGCAACCATTCACCTCTTTTATCATACATAAATCAATCGGTTCGTAAAAATAATAATACAGTAGGAAAAAGCATGCTCTTGCTTATGTTTTACTATATAATTATATGGTTTAAATGTTTGATTTATTAGCATTTATGTGTTTTTTATCCAATGGATTTATATAGTTGTAACCTATTACCACCTTCCGTATACTGTGGAATACGACACATTATTAAATATTATAAATGAGGAATACCATTGAATCTTAGACAACCAAACTCAAATGATGCAACAAGAACGTTCAATAGGTCAAAGAGCGTTGTTCCGATGTCCGGCCTGTGTACACGCTGTGTAGATGGATGCCGCGGCAACTGTGAAGTTTTTAAATCTTCATTTAGAGGACGAGAAGTGCTATATCCAGGTCCGTTCGGCGAGATAACAGCCGGTGCAGACAAGAACTATCCTGTGGACTACTCACACCTGAATATCCAGGGATATGCAGTGGGCGCTATTGGTCTTCCTGATGGTGTTGATGCGAACCCTGAAACCGCACGGTTCCCGTATGTGGACACTGAGACTGAATATGGATGGGACAAAAAAGTAAAGATGCGAATACCTATATTCACAGGTGCACTTGGTTCTACTGATATTGCAAGAAAGAACTGGGAGCACTTCGCAGTTGGTGCTGTAATTGCTGGAATCACCCTTGTTTGTGGTGAGAATGTCTGCGGTGTTGACCCGGAACTCAAACTTGGTAGTGATGGACTCATTGCATCGTCACCGGAAATGGACCGCAGGATCAACATATATAATGAATTCCATGACGGTTACGGTGAAATGCTTGTCCAGATGAACGTAGAAGATACCAAACTGGGTGTAGCTGAATATATTTCCAGCAAGCACAACATGGACACCATAGAACTCAAATGGGGACAGGGTGCAAAATGTATCGGTGGCGAGATCAAAGTAAAGGATATCGATCGTGCAGTTGAACTTAAGAAGCGCGGTTACATTGTCACACCTGATCCTGAAGACCATGCAGTTGCGGAAGCATACAAGTTGGGTGCTATCAGGGAATTCGAGCGCCACTCAAGACTTGGATTTGTTACGAAAGAATCATTCCTTGAAGAAGTTGACAGACTTAGGGGACTCGGATTTGACCGGATTACCTTAAAGACTGGTGCTTACTCTATGGTCGAGGCTGCAATGGCATTGAAGTACTGTTCAGAGGCAAAGATCGATCTTCTGACATTCGATGGCGCGCCAGGTGGCACAGGTATGAGTCCATGGCCTATGATGGAAGAATGGGGAATTCCAACATTCTATCTCCAGTCACTTGTCTATGAGTTCGCAGAGAAACTCACAAAGAAAGGAATGAGAGTGCCGGACCTTGCAATGGCAGGCGGTTTCTCAAGCGAAGATGGTATCTACAAGGCACTTGCGATGGGTGCACCATATTTCAAGGCTGTATGCATGGGTCGTGCAGCAATGATTCCGGGTATGGTGGGCAAGAACATTGGAAAGTGGCTCTCTGAAGAGAATTTGCCAAAGACCGTTTCCGAGTTTGGCCACAGGCCAGAGGAGATATTTGTGCACTACGAAGAACTGGCAGAGCGCTTTGGTTCTGACATGAAGAAAATACCACTTGGCGCAATCGGCATTTATTCATATGCTGAAAAGACAAGAGTTGGACTCCAACAGCTTATGGCAGGATCCAGAAGGTTCAATCTTTCCACGATCGGTCGTAATGATGTCATGGCACTGACAGAAGATGCCACAAAGATCTCTGGCATTGATTATGTGATGGATGCTTACAGAGACATTGCCGAGCAGATTCTTGACGATTAAAATAAATTATAAAATAAGTCGTAAATTTCGATTTAGCAGGATGGGATCGCAAAGAAGCAGTTCACAGGAAAGTTAGGGTGCTTGCAATATCCGGTCGGATTTTGCAGTACATAAATTTGACGCGACGAACGTTGTATAAGTTTGCAACACGAACTGAAAAAGTTTGTTGTTGCTACTTCCATGTAGCGGCTGCAATTTCGCTAATGTGAATAAGATTATCAATATTAATTAGTGTAGACATTGCATTGACTTGTATTGGTATTCCGTACTCCTGTACAGCTGCCATGGGGTTAGTACCTCCAATTACTGCAATCCCTATATGATCCCTCTCAACTGGCACATCCAGTATGCGTGTATTGGGCTCACTAACTTCCAGTATCCCGCTAAATCCGGCATCCATCAAGTCTGAAAGGATACGTTCTATATCGTCTCTTGCAGCCATTGGAGCTTCTCGCAGATTAGCAAGAATATTTCCAGAACCTGTCTCAAGCAATTGGGTGATTGAGGTTTGTTTCTGTGACATAAGAACGTCCAGTGGATCAATGGTCGTACTTGCATACATCAAAATGTCTGTAAAACGAACCGGAGCACCTTTTTTTATCTGGGCGATACCGCCCAGTATGGGGTTTAGTGGAATTCCAGATTTTAGTAGGACACCATCAATAGTAATGCTACACACTGTTGCAATTCCGACTTTTCCTTTTTCGACCACCATATCTCCGATCTCATCGCCTTCATGCAATAATTTCGCATACGGGCTTACAGATAAGCTGCTCATTATTGCCATTTTGAATATTTTTACCACATCATTGAGGTCTTTTTCATCGATCAGTGATATATTGACTATGACATCTCCTTCTCCAATTAATGGATCAAATGTTGTCTTGAACATCAAATCTTCGATCTTAGATGATGTAAATTGAATAGTGCCATCATTTTTTTCTAATAGTATATCTGGGGTCACGAATCCCAAATACAATTTATATATTAAATAATCTTGCATTCATATCATTTCCAATCTTTCATATCGTTCATATCGTTTAGCCACAATCAGAATACCATACACAAAAATGATAATATTGTCATGTTTTGACTCATATTTTTATGTATCAAAACAGTTATAAGAGTACATCATGACAGACTACGATGCAATCGTGATTGGTGCCGGTCCGGCAGGTTCCACGGTTGCAAAAACCGCTGCTAAGGCCGGATATAGCGTGCTTATACTGGAAAAACAGTCATCATGCAATTCGCCGTGTGCCGGATATGTAGGCAACACTATCAGCACCGAACTGCCCGAAAACTGTACAATCCAATCAAGGATCACAGGAATGCGCACGTATTTTCCTGACATGACTTATCATGACTTCCCGCTCAACGGTTTCGTGGTGGACAGACCATCGTTCGATATGGCTCTCGCAGAAGAAGCGCGTAACTCTGGCGTTGACATCAAATGGAATTTTCCCCTGACAGACCTGACACCAGATGGAGATGGTGTAATGTTTGAGGGCGGTGATGCGAGTGCAAAGATAATTGTAGGCGCAGACGGAGTTTTTTCAAAAACGGCATCACTGCTGGGACTGCCCCGTCAGGATATTGCAGTATGCGCCCAGTATCATTTGAAAGAGATCGAGCCGCTGAAAAACACAAGCGAAATATTCTTCAATGCGGATTACGCCCCGGGCGCGTATGCGTGGATATACCCGAGCGGTCCGGATTCTGCAAAAGTGGGGTTGGGAATCACA
>JAUVKD010000178.1 GCA_030596385.1 Methanosarcinaceae archaeon
ATTGTGTAAATCGAAAGATGCTTCTGCACTTGATTTAGATAATCAAAATATGCATTTTACCCTGCTTTTTGAAGAGGATACAAAAAATGGGTATATCTATTTTTGTGAAGTCCTTTCGACCATGTGATCTCTTCATTTCTGACACCAATACTGCAACAATATTTATTACATATGTACACTTAGGGTCTGCCGAAAAATAACTTAGCTAAATCAATCTCCATTTGATGAAATAAAATAATTCCATGTAGTATGTAAAGAATGGTATTCTATCCGCAATGTTATTACTCATATTATCATATAAGACGGCTTACACAATAAAGTTAGATGATTTATTTTTCGGTAATGACTTAGATTGTAATATTCATCGTAAATGTAGTGTTTATCAAACAGTTATTTTATTATAATACCCCGCTCTGCTGCGGTTGGGATAAGATCTGGTCAATGCAACCTTAGTAGCCTGAGACATAATAATATCCCACAGCTTTGCTGTTGAGAACTTCATATAGCATCCGGACTCCAACCTGACCTTTTCATAACCATTTTTATTCGTGCATCAAGTTCACGCATATCAAATGGTTTGGAAACATAGTCATCAATTCCAAGTTCCATTCCCTTTATTTTGTCATCCACATCAGACTTAGCGGATACCATGATAATCGGTATGTCACATGCAACTTTGCTATCCTTCAATTTTTGCACAACTTCATAACCATCTATATCCGGCATCATAATATCAAGAAGGATTATATCCGGTAGTTCTGAGATTGCCAGATCGATAGCCTCATATCCCCCATAAGCCTCAATAAAATCAAATGGTTCCTTTGAAAGCATCAATTTTAGAAGCTCGGGTATATCCGGTTCATCATCCACGATCAAAATCTTTAATCGATCTCTTTTGATCTTCTTCTTAAGATATTCAAAGGTAATTGTGCCTTCTTCAATTTTGTACTGCAAATCAAAACTATTTAAACCAATATTCGCATGCATCTCACCGCCATGCTGGACATCAACGATTACATCAAAAAAAGATTTCATCAAAGCTTCATTGTCGGATTGTAAAATACCTTTACCAAGCATTGAAACAACACTGCCACCCTTTTCTTTGACTGATTTTTCAACATATTTTATGAAATTCTCAATTACCTGAAACGTATCGCTTGCCAAAATCGTCAGATCATCAATAACAAATACGATATTATCTTGTTCAGATGACAATTTTGCGGCATACAATGCCATTTTTGTATAATCTGTTCGAGACGTACAATAATAAGTATTATCCTGTGGTTCCTGATTCATAGTCCCAACATCTATAAACCAGAGACAATCCTTAAAATCTACGACATTAAAACCAAATTCATCAAACTTATCAAATACCTCATCCTTTGAATCTTTCAAGCATAGCCAGACAATTGTGCGATCCGGATCATTTCTTAAGATATTAAATATATAAAAATAAATTATCCGCTCGATGAAACTGTCAACGGGTGCTAAAAACAATGTACTTTTTGATACCAGTTCATCTCGTAACATGGCAAGTATCTCTTCGGTGTGGTTTTCTGACATTGTAACTCTACAATAACACAAGGAATCGATTCATCAACTAATTACCATTTGTTTTATTTAAATATTAATCTTTGGGAAACACAAAAATACGTATCCACTTCAAAAAGCAGGGTAAAATGTATATTATGATTATCAAATAAGGTGCCTAAGCTGCTTTTGATTTCAAAATTGAATAAATTACCATTAGATTTGAAGTGGATGCAAAAATACTAGTGTTGGAACAATATTATTTTTGTACTCTATACCTTGTAGCCTTTTTTGAAGAATCAATCAAAAAAAATAAATGCTATGCGATGATATCTTTGTCCCAAAACTTCAGTAACTAACACTTTTTGAGCATTTTTAAACTATGTGGAAATATGCACACTCGGGAGTATGTGTAATCGGAAGTACCGGGAACACCAATGCAGTTATATGCAAAGGTACTATCTATCAGTAGAAATCATCGGTGTTATATATGAAAAACATGAAAAATATGAAAAATTCATTCCAAAATGATTCAGCTATTGAACTTCCAATAAACATTGTGGTTATGCTGGTAGTGGGAATGGTGGCATTGGCTGCACTCATTGCGATTATCCCGCCGCCGACAAAGAACATGTCAGTAAATATTGACGAATCCGGGATAAACGGTAGTACTCTTAAATCGGGTAACACGATCATTGTGAGTGCAAATGTTGCAAAGAATCCACTTACTCTTGAGGTAAAGATCACTGCAAGTGATCCTGATGGAAATCCTGTTCGGAATGCGAACGTAGTCCTGCGTGGACTTGGTGGTGTAGCAACTGCCACGACTGATAGTGATGGAACTGCTACACTCATAACAGATGATGCAAAAGTCAAACTCGGTGCAAACCAGAACGAAGGCACAATGGATCTTAAGATAACGGCAAATGGGTTCTATGATTATGATAAGATGGATGCTGTAATGATAGTAAAGACCAATTAACTTATTTTTTTATTTAGATCATGCTTCTCAAACATTTGCTGCAGGATGAGCGGGGCTCTGTCGGACTCCCTATTCGAATGGTTGTTCTCACAATAATAGGACTTATCGGGTTTGCCGCAATCGTTACAAGCATATCAAATGCGCCTGTTGCGCCGCGACCAATGTATGCGGTGACGAATATCAACACATTTGCGCTGCCGGACGGCAGCGGGGACACACCATCGTTATTGATCACTGTTTTCGACAATGATGGTAATTCAATAAATAATGCAAATGTTGTGGTCTGGGGACCGTCACGCTCTGCGGCTGCCGGTGGTGTCACAGACCACAGCGGCGAGGTTGTGATCCAGATTGACAATATCTCGCTACCGATGGGAAAACAGGAAGGCTACTTATCGGTGAAGATAATGGCTAGCGGATATCTTGATTATACGGACGCTTATTTTGTAAAAATGGTGAAGACCTAATCCAAAGACCGATTTGCAAGATAGAATTTCACAAGTACAGCTGCACCCAGTACTCCGGCAATGCCAAAGGAAAAGTACGGTGACCTGATGATATCCCACCTGCCCGCAAATATAAGACATCCGGTCAAAAGCAGAACGCCTGCGCCAACCACGCCTGATAGTTCAATGGGTACTTTAATCGAACCTATTGTTATCTTGTTTTGATTCTCCACCTTCTTAAGACGTGTGCTTAATTCAAGGACGCTGTTCGATAGTTTATCCATATCCGTGCGCATGTTTTCCTGAACCAGTTCTTTGAGGTCATCGATGTTTGTTTTCAGTCTGTCTACATCTTCGATGATCACAGGGAGTTTATCCATATCCGCGCGCATGTTTTTCTGCACCAGTTCTTTGAGGTCATCGATGTTTGTTTTCAGTCTGTTTACATCTTCGATGATCACAGGGAGTTCATCCATATCCGCGCGCATGTGTTTCTGCACCAGTTCTTTGAGGTCGTCGATGTTTGTTTTCAGTATGTCAACATCTACGAACATCACCGCGAGTTAATCCATATCCGCCCGCAACAAT
>JAUVKD010000037.1 GCA_030596385.1 Methanosarcinaceae archaeon
AGGTCGATCAGCGCCGGCATATCCTGGGGTACGAATGTTTTCACGTCTGTCTGAATTGGTACAAACGAATCTACATATAAGCCTGAAACGCACAAAATCGCCGCAATACCAATTATTATAAAAGGGTGTTTGATTGTCAATTCGGATGTGTTTTCGAGCAAACGTTCAAGTTTATCAGGTTGTTTGCTTGTATTTTTATTAATGGGTGTTGCAATTCCAGAAGATGTGGATGAAGTAATATTTCTGGATTTGAAGCTGGCAAACAGGTTTTTCCTGCTGAGCGTATCAAGACCATAGATCAGTGCCACACCAACAAAAAGAGATGTGAGGAAACACATTATAATTCCTATAAGAAGTAGTTTTGCAAAATCCTGTATCATGGGAACTGAGGATGTAAAAAGCGAGAAAAACCCAAGACCCGTGATGATCATTGCGGTAAGTACGGCCGGACCAGTGTGTTTGATCGTCTGTATTACAGCTTTAGCTTCATCATGTTCACGCTCAAGTTCTTCTTCGATCCGGTTGTGGAACTGTATGGCATAATCAATACCAAGTCCGATAAGAATTGGAAAGGCAGACATGGACACCATACTGAGTGGTATTTTGAGGAATCCCATTGCACCGAATGTATACACGATCCCGAGTATTACGACCGGAAGTGGCATAAGTTTCCATCTTACGTGCAGGAATACAAAATTAAGTACTATGAACATAAGAATAATTGCTATCAAAAGCAGTGGTGCCATGCTTGACTGCATTTCATGATCCATTGCAATCGAAAAGGCGGGGTCACCGGTTACTATGACATTATAATCAGGTGGGAATTTTGAGATTAGTGCTGCAATTTCGATTTCACGCAGAACTTCTTTCATTTGCGGGTCGGTTGCATCACCTGCCATCTCTATGAAGATAATTGTGTGTGTGTCATCCGGCAGGATCGTTTTAAAATCAGAAGAGTGGCTTGATACTATTGCATCAATTTCTTCCTTGCTATCAGGCATTTCGTATCTGCCTGTTAACTGGTAATTGAAATTTTTTATAGCGGATACTGCGCTTGAAGTGTCAACAACGTGTTTTGTGTGCTTTGATTGTTGTTCCAGCCTGTCAATTGCCTGTAGAACCTCTGCGCTTTTGACATCTTCACCTTCCACTATTACGGCAATTGACTGGGTGAAAAATATCCTGAGATATAGGTGGTCATAATCCTGGTATAATTTTGAAGTTTTCTCGACAAACGTCTCAGTTCCTGATTCCATCGTTATTTGCTGTGCACCTTGTCCTGCGACCGCGATGAGCAGGATTGCTATAAGAATGACGGGCAACGTGTTGTTTTCTATGAAAATACCTAATTTCTCGAAGAAATTTTTAATATTTATGTCCCCTTGTGAAAATTTATCGAAAATTTATATCAAAAACAGTATTAAATATACCCATCATAAATGAACGGATGACTTTATTCATACCTATTTGATAATGATTCCGGTCAAATATGACCACAGTCATAAATGGGATATGTCATACTTAAAGATTGTGGAGGTGCAGGTTTTGTGTTAAAACCCATCTTCGTCACTATGAAATAAAATCGCCATCAATGGACCGCACCATTTTTAAAATCTGTTCTACACCGTCTTGACCCCTATCAATTTCAAGTAATTGTCCATTCTCACATATTTACAATTGAATGCAGCCATACTGTTTTTTTGCGCATTCGTCATGGTCAGTGAAAATTTCCAGTTGTAATATTCTCTGCGTGCTCTGCGGTGAATAATTGTTCCATATTTACTGGAATAACAGGATTTTGGAACTGCGTCCATCCCATACAAATAAAATGAAATCGACAGCAAACCTCACGCCATTAACTCAAGCAGAAGTGCTTTCTGTGCATGCATCCGGTTCTCGGCTTGCTCGAAAACCACAGAATGCGGACCATCCAGTACTTCCGCCGTAATCTCCTCGCCCCTGTGTGCAGGCAGGCAGTGCATCACGATCGCATCATGCTTTGCAAGACCCACAAGTCCAGAATTGATCTGGTATTTTGCCAGGTCACGCATGCGCTTCTCACGTTCATTCTCATCGCCCATTGATATCCACACATCCGTATACAGAACATCAGCATCCTTTGCAGCCTTTGCCGGATCATTGGTTATTGTGACATTGCCACCCGTATTTCTTGCCTGCGCTACAATATCCTCATCAGGTTCATACCCTTTCGGGCATGCCACTGTGATATCCATGCCAACTATTGCACATCCGAGTATTGCGGAATTGCAAACATTTTTCCCATCCCCGATCCATGCATATTTCAACCCGGTGAGCCGATTCTTGTACTCCTGTATCGTAAGCAGGTCTGCAAGGATCTGGCATGGGTGCTCCTTATCGGACAGTGCATTGATCACAGGAACAGTTGCATATTCCGCAAGTTGCAAAATCGTATCATGGCTGTTCACCCTTGCAGTGATACCGTGTACATATCCTGAAAGCACGCGCGCTGTATCTGCCACAGTCTCACCACGTCCGATCTGGATATCCCTGTAATTGAGGTAAAGCGAATGACCACCAAGGTCAGCCATACCGACTTCAAAAGATACCCGCGTGCGGGTAGATGATTTTTCAAATATCATTGCAAGGCTCTTATTCTTCAGAAGATCCGTAACCTTCCCACGAAGGCGCTTTTCCTTCAGGTCCTCTGCCATATTGAGTATATCAAGTATCTCCTCATTGGAGAGATCAGCTATTGATATCAGATGTTTCATATTAATCAACTCAAATTGTTGCTATAATTTTTAAATTAAATTAAATTAAATATAAAATAATATCAGTGTAAACCAGATCAATATCCACGAATCTCTTTCATGTGATCAATTCGCTTTTGGATCACTGCCGCAGTACCGATATCACGCCTTGAATACAGGTCACCTTCAATATTGTCCAGCGCATTCTGCGCAATCGTTTCCGCCTCAGCAATGGAATCTGCAATACCAACAACAGCCACCGCTCTTGAGCCAGTGGTGTAAACCTTCCCCTCTTTCTCATACACGCTTGAATAGAACAAAAGCGCATTTCCCATGTCGCCTGTGATCACTTCGCTGTCCTTTGTCGGATCATCCGGATAACCGGCAGGAACCGCATACTTGCAGACCGTTGCCTTTTCACTGAATTTCACATCAATATCTGCCAGTGTGCCGTTTACAATCGCAGAAATAACATCAACATAATCCGTTTCAAGAAGCGGTAACACATTCATAGCTTCAGGATCACCAAACCTGGCATTAAACTCAATCACTTTCGGTCCGTCCTTTGTGAGCATGAACTGTCCGTACAAGGTCCCTTTATACAGTACACCTGTTTCTTCATACAATGCCCTGACTGTGTCCTTCATTATCTGTTTTGCCTGTTCAACATCATCAAGTACAAGGAACGGTAAAAGTGCACCCGCATTGGTATAAGAGCCCATGCCACCGGTATTCGGACCAAGATCGCCCTCAAACGCACGCTTGTGGTCTTGTACAGTAGGTGCAAAAGCAAGCGACTTACCATCAACAAATGCCTGAAGTGTGAACTCTTCGCCCACAAGGTTCTCTTCGATGACCACGCTATCACCCTCCAGAAGACTTCCAGCATACGCTTTGGCAGACTCAATATCAGGAAGCTGGTCACCCATGACCTTGACACCTTTACCGCCAGTCAGGCCCGCAGGCTTTACTGCCACATTTCCAAGTTTTTCGATAAACGCATCCATGTCATCTTTTTTTGTGAACACGCCAAAAACCGGGCATCCGCCAATGTCATATTTTTTCATAAAATTGCGGGCCCATGCCTTATCGAACTCGATCTGTGCAGCCGCTCTTTTGGGACTTACCGTATTTATGCCAGCATCTTCCAGAGCATCAGCAAGAGAAACAGCAAGCGGGGCTTCGGGTCCTATCACTGCGATATCTATATTTTTGGACTTTGCATAATCCACCACTTTTTCAACATCTGTTTCACTTATAAGAAGATAATCCCTGCATAGTTCTGCTATACCCGGGTTTTTCTTTGCCATTACTGCGAACATATTCGGATTTTGATTGCTTCTTGCAATCGTTTCGGCGATTACGTGCTCTCTTCCTCCGCCACCAACAACTAAAATATTCATGTATTAAACCTCGTTAGAATAAAAAAAATCTTTTTATGGGGATTTCAAATGGAATTATGATCCATGTTGGAATCCATATTATACATTGTTCTTTGCTAAATTTAAATTTAAATTAAAACATAGACTTAGACTCTGACTTAAAATTAAATGTACTAATCAGCCGTAGAAATGAAATAGAAATATCATTTAAATTCAACGTTGAAACATAAATATCTTTCGTTTTTAAAGGGATTTCAAGTTCGATCCAAAACAACAAGATCACTTGCCTTTACAAGAGGGATCAGGTTTACACCGATAAAATCCAGCCTGTCCATTGCATTCTCTTCCCGGTCAACCACAGTTATCACCGTATCAACAACCCCTCCGGCATCACGCAATGCTAAAATGCCATCCAGTACTGACCCGCCGCTTGTTGTAACATCTTCCATTAATACCACACGTGCACCATCTTTCAAATCTCCAACAATTCTCCCTCCCGTGCCGTAATCTTTTACCTCTTTTCGCACAAGTAAAAGTGGAAGTCCCGTCTCAAGCGAAACTGCCGTAGCAATCGGGACACCTCCAAGTGCAACACCGCCCACAACATCAAAACCGGCATCACATATATTATCAGCAGCCAGTTTTGCGATAATACGGAGTGTGCATGGATCGGTACTTGCTTTTTTGATATCGATATAGTACTTGCTTTTCTTGCCTGATGCAAGTTTAAAATCCCCGAACTTGACAGCACCGCAACTCCTGAGTGCTGTGATAAGTTCTTGCTTTGTATCATTTTCTACCAATATTGTATCCCACCGTTATTGTATCTCACAGTAACATCATACATATTACTATACTCACCAGGGTTCCTTTTTTACACCAATGAAATATCCTATGATATTTGTTACCAGATGCATTATCGGTGTAATTACCAGCACCGTTACTATTATCCAGGCCGAAAAATTGTCAGTGAACCACCCGGGAGATGCAAGGTATGTGAATATCCATGCTCCTAAAACAAAGTCCAGCTGATCAATAACAGGTAATGGAGCACCGCGTTTTAAACCTAGCCTGCGTTTGAAAAAACTCATGAACATATCACCGAAAAGTGAACCGCATGACATTGCGAGTATCACAGTAAAAGAGCCTGTAGTGCTCATACCAAATGCCGGCAGGGTCACACCGGAAACAGCAAATCCATTTGATACCAGCCTCATCTGTAAAAGACCGACCAACAGACCGCAGATTATTCCTACAAGAAGTCCACGATATGTTTTTCCATCACCCAATATCCTTCTTCCGTCACTCATCGTTCGTCCACCGTCGATGGGTTTACCGCCACCGAATACAGCTGCTAAAGGGTTTGGAACGTACGCTGGGATCATTATCCAGATTGCAATGATTATAAGTTCAATCATGTTATCAGCCCAATACATTATTGGTTATATTATCTATATTGATTTGTCATTCCGGATTCATTGGACTCTTCTGACTAAACATGTTTAACCAAACGATGGAAATTTCAGGAATATATTATCGGTATTTCTACAGGTTATATGCTATAAAAGTACTTGATATAGTACATTTTATTAAACGTGATTTGTTATGGAAATTTGAAAAAAATGGTGATAGGCGCATTTATCGATACTGCCTGCGATTGACCTGTTCTGTAGTTTCATCTAACTTGCTGATAACCGTATTCATTCTCTTGGCTGTATTTTCTTCAACGCTCTGAATGTTGATCCGCAGCGAGCGTTCCTTTGTATCGATCATTTCATCGATCTTACGAAGTCTCATATCTACTGATAAGATCATAGCAGCCAGTGCTCCGATCATGACCATTGCTGATAATATGATAAGTGAGTTCGCAGGACTGTACTTAAACCTGCCAAGCCATTCGTATGTTAGCACAAATGACGATACAACCATTACAACAGAAAAAATTATATCACGCGTTTCCATCATTTACCCTCTTACATGCCTTTGGACGATATTCATACTTTTCTTACCATTAAGTAATAGTACTATTTTAACATAGTGTTAAGTATCTACATACGTTAGCTAAGTTCATTTCTTATTTTTGGTTGTATATAATCTATAAGATTATGTAGTCCGTGTTAATCCGACCGCAGGGAGGATTTTCTCGTGCCGAAGTAATCCAATGGGGGCTTCGCATTACAAATAACTGGCGCGAACGATGACGTTTTCGGGCCATTTCAACTTATGATATCTCGTATATAGAATAACGCAGCATAGCGTTTTTACGCACCAATGTTATTAAAAATGTTACGTTTTGTCCGACCGATGTGTATGTGTATATTTTATAATGTCTGGAATTCGCCTCCTGCGGCGGTATTGCTGCGCGGGGTATTGCAGTATAGGCTGTGCATCGGGATTTTATCGAAACCATCCATATAAATACAAACCAAGTAATTAGTCAAGAGGATATATGCAAATGCAGAAATACCAAACAACTCACTTAATCACCTATCACTAAACCCATACTTTCCAATAAGCGGCACAAACACAACCCCGCCTTTTGTTTCAACATGAATTGTTCCATCCGCATCTTTTTTCACAATATTGAGCTGCTGGTGATCGGTACCCACAGGTATGACCATTAGCCCGCCGGGTTTTAACTGTTTAATGAGTGGTTGTGGACTCTCGGGCGCGGCGCAGGTGACACAAATACGGTCATAGGGGGAGTGCAGTAAATCACCGCCAGATCCGTCTTCAAGCATTACGGTGACATTTGTATATCCGGCATCCATAAGATTTTCATTTGCAAACCCGGCCAGCGGCGCTATGCGTTCCACAGAATACACATGCCCTGTCCCGCCGACAAGTTCTGCCATAACAGCAGCATTATAGCCGGAACCGGTACCAACCTCAAGTACATTTTGCCCTTCTTTTAGATTCAGCAGGTCGCACATT
Organism: Methanosarcinaceae archaeon; assembly: GCA_030596385.1. Taxonomy (GTDB): domain Archaea; phylum Halobacteriota; class Methanosarcinia; order Methanosarcinales; family Methanosarcinaceae; genus Methanovorans. The sequence goes on from JAUVKD010000037.1 coordinate 7,049, forward strand.
ATCGCAACCATATGCGGCGCAGATATAGTCTGGTTGTGCCCGATCAATAGCGGAGTATCGATATATGCCTCCCCACGGATTTGTGGGGGGACAAAAAGATGCCTTGGAATCCGCAGCATTGCATCAAGTACATTTTTCCCGATCCCCTGATATCTCAGGTTATCTATCAGTTCCGCGCGCTTCTCCCCAAACTCCATGCAGATTTTCCCTCTCCCCATGCTTTTACTTTCACAGCCTGTGCATACACACGCCTGATATATTTGGCCTCAACAGTTTCCCCTTTTCCTGAACAGAATTCACCATTCCGTATCTTAATATGGG
>JAUVKD010000223.1 GCA_030596385.1 Methanosarcinaceae archaeon
GTTGAGCATAGCAGGAATCGGATTTGAAAAAACAAAAGTAAGAGTTGTAGCAGATCCGGCATTGTCTATGAACGTGCATGAAATATTAGTAGAGGGTGATTTTGGGAAATTTTCTACAAAAGTTGAAAACATTCCGTCACCTACAAATCCAAAAACCAGTTATCTTGCAGCACTTTCTGCGATTGCTACAATAAAGAAAATAGCCTGTCCACTCCAGATCGGTACCTGACCGGAAAATGCAGCGGGAAGTTGCTAAAAGTGCGGTCATAAGAAAACGTTTTATGCAATTGTGCTTATTGTAATGCAAATCTGATACAGCATACATAGTATAATATAGCAAACAAATAAAACGATTAATCGTAATTGAATAAATAATTGAATAAGTAATTGCGCAATTAATTGCGTTGGCACAGTGATCATATGCAAAACATACAAAACATGAAAAACATTATTGAAAAAATAATTACATTAAAGAAAAAACGCAATGCTGTAATACTTGCTCATAATTACCAGCGAAGTGAGATTCAGGATATTGCGGATTTTGTGGGTGATTCACTTGGTCTTAGCCAGCAGGCCATGGAGCAGGATGCAGATGTGATCGTTTTTTGTGGTGTGGATTTTATGGCAGAGAGTGCCGCGATACTCAGTCCCGATAAAACGATTTTGATTCCTGATATTGATGCGATGTGCCCAATGGCTGAAATGGTGAATGTGGAATCACTAAAAAAGACAAAAAAGGAGTATCCGGATGCAATTGTTGTATGTTATGTCAACACATCTGCTGCAGTAAAAGCAGAGTGCGATATATGTTGCACGTCTGCAAATGCTGTGGATGTCGTAAATTCACTTGACGAGGACAATATACTGTTTGTTCCTGATAAAAATCTTGCCAATTATGTTGCAAAACATACAGATAAGAATATAATTCCATGGAATGGATTTTGTCCGACCCATCACCAGATACTTGCAGGCGACATACTGCTTTTAAAAGAAGAACACCCCGGTGCAGAGTTCATAGCGCATCCCGAATGTCGTGATGATGTATTAGAGATGGCAGACCATGTTTTCAGTACAACAGGTATGACAAAGCATGTTAGAGAATCCGATTGCGATGAGTTTATCATTGGTACGGAGAATGGCTTATTACATAAGCTGGAAATCGAGAATCCCGGGAAGAGTTTTTATCCTGCATCAGAATATGCGATATGCCCGAATATGAAAATAACTACATTGGATGCTGTTTTAAATTCGCTTGAGAATCTGGATCATGTTGTGACAGTACCGGAAGATGTTCGAATAAAGGCAAAGCATGCGCTTGATCGTATGCTTGATATTAAACATAGTAAATAGAAATATGGCTCTGTGTTGTAAATGAGGATTCATGCATGCATATATTCAATTGATAAGGTTCGGAAATTGTTTGATGGGGGCATTTGCAGCAATCATCAGCGTTTTTATTGCATATAATATGTTAAATTTGACCGTCACAATACCCTTTTTTGAAACTTTATCAATCTTTTTAATAGTGTTTTTAATAACAGGTGCTGGAAATACGATCAATGATTATTTTGATGTTGGCATAGATGCTGTAAATAAACCCCTGCGCCCGATTCCATCCGGGCAGATCGGCCTGTCACAGGCGCTCTATTTTTCACTCATACTATTTGCAGCTGGTATTTCACTTGGATTTCTTATCAACACAATATGCGGTTTGATCGCACTTTTCAATTCTCTGCTTCTAATCTACTATGCACGGACACTTAAGCGCACGGTGTTATTTGGAAATCTAACTGTGGGTTATCTCACAGGTTCAACTTTTCTATTTGGCGGTGCTTTATTCGGAATTGCAGGGCTTAAGACTTTATCGGTTCTTTTCCTTCTTGCCACATTCGCAACGATTGCGCGCGAGATCGTAAAAGATATTGAAGATATTGAAGGGGATAAAAAGGACGGTGCAAACACTCTACCGATCAAGATCGGTGCAAAAAGTTCTGCATATGTCGCAGCTTCTGTAGGTTTTCTTGCTGTACTTGCAAGTCCTATTCCCTATATGCAATCGATATTGAGTCCAACGTATCTTTATGTAGTGGGAATTGCAGATGTTCTTTTTGCGATAGCGGTATTTGAGATCATTGTCAGGAGCAATGCAGCAAGGTCATCAAAACTATTCAAGATCGCGATGATGTTTGCGCTTTTGTCATTTGCTGCGGGTTCAGTTTAAGTTATAATTTTCTTGCATTGATATCCGAAGTTTACAGTGATTTGCTTGTGAACCTACGGACTGAAATATACCGGAGCAATTTCAGTAACTAACACTTTTTCTTGAGTTTCAAAGATAACTGAAAATCGCCACATTTTTTTAAAAAAACCCGCATCCCGCGCCTTTGTCGCGCATTTTATATCTTAGTCCCTAACTATTCAATTCATAAATTAAGTTCCATTGCACTCGAAATTGAGCAAAATAACTATATAATCATAGTCCCTATTACAAAACCATGGTATTTTTAGAAAAAAAGAAAATAAAAGGTCATACTTACTGGTATGCCTCCGAACGTGGTCTTGTTGACGGAAAGATCAAACGAACCTTTCAAGAATATCTTGGAACAACGGAAATGA
>JAUVKD010000157.1 GCA_030596385.1 Methanosarcinaceae archaeon
GATTTCCGACCCGCAATCTGGATGTTCATTTTGTCGCTGCCGCTGGCTTATTTAGCGAGGGGATTGATGAAGGATGTTACGTGGTGAAGTTGTAAGCAGGAAATTGTTTGAAATAAAGAAATAGAGTCACTATTCAGCCATACTTAAAACCGGATGACGATAGCGAAAATCCGCATATTTATACATATGACGACACATTTGATAGTTTTTAATACAGAATCCAAGTCCATCGGTTTCAAATCTATTTGATAATTATGCAGACTTGTATATCTATAGATTAATCCGTCTGTTAATAGCGTTTATGAATATCTGAATAGTTACACCAAAAAAAGAATAAAACGTGAATGGTGTATACTGATGAGTATTGAAACAGATTCATATTGAATCAAACACCCCTTTCAACAACATCGCGTCCCCTTCAATATCAGGACTTTCACATATCAAAAGCCCTTTGACACTAAAATCAGAAAACGCCCTCATAAGTTCAACATAATTAAAATCCGATTCAGAAAGATTAAGATGGTTCTTTTCGCCCTTTCTGCCATACTCGATTCCTGAAACATGGATGTGCATATCATCAAGACCCTCGCGCCCGAGCGTATCCTCAACCTTACCCAGCGTGGCTGCAAATTCTTCGTAGGAGTTCTCGGCACCTGCGCTTCTTGCATGCAGGTGTGAAAAATCGATACACAGCATAACACCTTCAAGTTCACTGCTAAGCCGCAACAGTTCATCCAGATTCCCAAACTGCGTGGGTTTTCCTGTGGTCTCAGGACGAAGTACAGCATTTATACCTTCATCATCAAGCCGCGCCGCAAGGTCTCCCAAAAGTCCTGCAACCCTCGCACACACTACTTCACTACTGTCTTTAAGATAGAATGCCGGATGGAACACAATGGACTGCGCACCGCACAGTGCCCCGATCCTTGCGGACTGGTATATTCGTTCAACACTCGCATCGATCTTATCCTGTTCCTTAGAATTCAGATTAATGTAATACGGTGCATGCACGCTAAGCGCCACATCCTCGGCACGGGCGGCATCACAAACAACCTGTGCCGTCTCCTCCCCCATACGCACACCGCGCACAAACTCAAGTTCCATACATCCCAGTCCGAGTTCACGTATACGACGAATACCCTCAGCACTGCTTCTTTTTTTAGTGCTTATAGGCGTACCTGCGGTCCCGAACAGTAAACTCTTGCGCGTCATGTCGATTAGAGGATTCCGATATATTCCTTTATTTCTTCGACACGTCCGGAAGAGACTTTTTTAGCAATTATATCCATAAGAACATCAATATCCTCGGGATCAAGTGACCGTACTTCCTCTTTTCCCTCTAGAATTAGGTTCGAAAGAAACTCAAGTTCCCCGGTATCAAGCCTGTTGAGCCTTTCCTCAAAATCCTCGGACGATTCTGCAAACTTGTGAGATATAGGGCGCAGGATAAAAGGATAAGGATGACCCATCTGCGAGTCCATACTACCACCCGCCTCCGGTGCAAGTTTGTTGAATATAATAATCTCTTTTTCACTAAATTCCCGATGCATAGTTATCATCATACACAAGTATTGTATTAATTTATTTGTGTTGGTCACCGGTTTTTGTTGTTTAGTCACAAATGATGGCACAATTTTTGTTTTAGACTCTTAAACCAACTGCGCCAAAACACAATGTTGTACTTATTAAATAGATACAGGGATCCAAACCTGCCAGGTCTTTCAAGCAATCTTACGCGCCGCAAGTTCGATCGCTTCAATCATACTGTTCTTTGGCATAATAGTAGCAACAGGGATCCGTAATATCTTCTCGACCGTTGTACTGACGATCGGTGCACATACAAGGGCTTTTGCACCCTCCCGCTCGGCACGGACGGCTGCTATTATCGCCTCCTCAATAGTTGTAGCGGAATATTCCCTTATGGTTAAAAGTGCACCGCCAATCGTTCTTTTTGTTTCATTTATGCTATCCAGGACAGGGCGGGCAGCAATCACCGCAATGAACTCACCATGCTCAGATCCTTCAAGTTTTCGTATTGTTCTTATAATCTGGCGGAGTGTCTTTATATTAGGCTCACGGTTTCCGGATAGGATTTTGTACATAGTACTCGGGGGAACATTTGCATGCTCGGAAAACTCAAGAACTGTGATATTCAAATCCTCTTTAATCGATTTTGAGAGAGTTGTTTGGAACGCATCATCCGATTCAAACACAGAAGTAATTAATTTTTCAACAATATTCATTTTTAAACCTCATACAAAATAACCATTTCAAATTGGAATGTTTTTATCCTCCATAGGACATATATTCAATTATATTTATACTTTCAGGATATATCAATTCAGTTTCGGATAACATATATATACGATTATCCAAAGAATATACAATAGTCAATCATTACATTGCATTGAGGTGATAAACTTATGAAAACCACAAAAATAGTATTTATAACTATTATACTATTGGTTGCAGCATTTATATCAGGATGTGCTGCTCCCGAAGATGAAAAGATCACAGAACTCAACATAGGCTACCAGCCAAGCACACACCAGATCGCACATGTAACCGCAATGGAAAAAGGCTGGTGGAAAGAAGATCTTGCGCCTTTTGGCATTGAGACAATAAAGGATCATCAATTCCCAACAGGTGCACCAGAGATGCACTCGATGCTTGCAGGTAATATTGATATCGCTTACGTAGGTGCTGCTCCCGTAATATCCGCTCTTAGCAGTGGACTTGATGCAAAGATAATTGCAGGTGTTCAAACACAGGGTTCCAATCTGGTTCTTCGCCCTGAGATTGAAATGTCGTACACAGGTCCGGAAGACCTCAAAGGCCTGAAAATAGCAACATTCCCTGCAGGTACTATTCAGGACACACTTTTAAGAAACTGGCTAAAAGATAACAATATCAACCCGGAAACCGATCTTGAGATTATTGGGATGGGACCTGGAGATGCAAAAGTCGCCATAGCAGCAGGACAGGTTGATGCTGTATTTTTACCACACCCATCACCCTCAATTATTGAGAGTGAAGGCAGTGGTGTTTCTGTAATGGCATCAGGCGAGATGTCCCCGAACCATGCATGTTGTGTTCTGGTAGTCAGTGGCAAACTTATAAGAGAAAACCCTGCTCTGGTCGAGCAGATATTAAAAACTCATATAAGAGCAACTGAATACAATAAGGAAAACATTGCTGAAGCAGGTGAGATATTTGCTGAAAAGACCGGATTGGATGTTAAAATAATAAATCGATCCCTTGTTGATTGGGACGGAATATGGATATCCGATCCGAACATGATCGTAGATTCCACAGTTGATTATACCCGGATACAGTATGATCTTGGTTACATTGACACACCGCTTACAAAAGAAGACATCTTCGACCTGAGTTTTTTTGAATCCGTGACTGAATAAGTCCATAGCAATTCAAAAATGACAACATACATTAACGAACAGCGTATAGTTAGTTCCGGATAAGGGAGGCGTATGCCTCCCATATATCGGAGGATACATGGACAGCAGAATCAAGGACGCACTACGCAAAAGAGAGATTGAAGCACTCTCGCTTTTAATATTAGTTGTATTGTGGCAACTTGTTGCAGACGTGCTTGTAAAAAACAAACTATTCCTGCCAGGTTTTGATGATGTTGCATTATCATTTTTTAAAGTGATAAAAAGCGGTGCGGTATTTACAGATATATCGATCAGCCTGCTTCATTTTGGAATTGGAATATTCTTAGCATTGATTATTGGGATTCCGATTGGTATTGCAATGGGTTGGTTCAAAACCGTAAACCGTATCTTTGATCCTTTTATCGAAATAATACGCCCTATACCACCGCTTGCATGGATCCCTTTTGCTATCGTGTGGTTTGGGCTTACACATCAATCAGCCGGTTTTGTCGTTTTTATTGGTGCTGTGTTCCCCGTGATAATCAACACCTATACAGGATTTAAGAGTGTTCCTGTTATATATGTAGAAGCTGCAAAAGTTTTAGGATGTACAAACGACCGTTCTCTGATACGCTATGTGGCTTTTCCATCAGCTCTTCCATCCATAGCAGCAGGAATACGTATTGCAA
>JAUVKD010000058.1 GCA_030596385.1 Methanosarcinaceae archaeon
ACTCCAACTGCTGTTGTGCCTCGCTTTACCGCTTCTCTGGCATATTCTACTTGGAAAAGCCTGCCATCAGGACTAAAAACAGTTATTGCTCTGTCATATCCCATCTGTGGTGCCATTTGCATGCTAAATTCATCTCCTGTTAATGTTAAACTTGAACTTAAATTTAAACCAATTGTGTAATATATATGATTATGACTGAGACTATAGACCACAATTATATTAACGAATACAATATAATTAAAGTAAAAGTCTTTCCTCATTTATATGTAACTGCTATTTTATTCTTATTAGCAGATTTCACAATGTTCAATATTATCTTTTCAAAGGGTAAATACTTCTATTCCTTCTAAATACTTTTCTGTTGCACCCGCAATAGTACCCGATACTCCGAGTATATGCACCAAAACCCTCTTGCCGCTTATATGCGTAATTGTGGTAACAGCAGCACGTGTCAGTTCGGTTTTTGTATGTGCACATCTTATTATGCCTTTTGAATCTTCAAATGTAAGAAGTCGTATGCCGCATTCACTCGAACCGACATCCCCGATAAGTGAACCTACACATAAGAACATCTCACGCAAAAAATCCTCTCTTGTTATTTCATGTTCACATATAAGTTCAAAAGCAAGATAGCGTTTTTTGTCACGCAATGTAGGTGGAAGGATCTTCAATTTGACCAACCTGCCTCTTCCGATTCACTAATATCTTCACTAGTATTGACGATATCGACTTTTTCTACGATCTCTTCCACTCCTTCCCGAATGAATCCTGGTTTTGGCCTGTTCCCTGCTATGATCCCTGCCGGAACAGTTGAAATTGCTGATATGGCTTCATTCTTTTCCATACCAAACAACCCGGCGAGTGCTATCATCTCTCTTGGTGCACGGAGATCGAAATATGATACTGCATTGCTTGTAAGTATCATTGGAACATCAAATTTTCTTGCAATTTCAACATTCTTCCTAAAATGTGAAAGTGTGTGTACCCTTCGCCCGCCATGACCTTTGAAGATAAAATCAAGATTAAATTCTATTGCTACATTATTCGCACTTGCCGATTTAGCAAGAATATGATTCAATCCGCTGTCTTTTGGTGTAGGGAGATGTGCCAATATGTCTACATTCCTGTTTTCTACTGCAGCACGGTTAATACTCTCATTCCCACCATGGATTGTAAGAACATCCACATTCTGGCGATATTTTCCAATTAATCCATGAAGTTTTGAAGGATTATTTGATACAATTTCAATACCCCTGAACGTTTCAAAGCCGTTAGATTCAAATCCTGTTGGTTTTGATTCCGTACTGGAATGATTGGTTATTGCAATTCCGGTATAGCCAAGATGTTTTGCAAGAGCAGCCATTTGTTGTGGTGTATTCTTACCATCCGGTATGGAATGGACATTCAGGTCATAGAATTTTGGTTTAACCAAACAATTCCTCCACGATCTTCCCGGCTTGCTTCCGGTTCTTCGGGTACGTAGCGATCTTGACCTTTACTATTATCGCATCTGATGAAGAACTGAGTTTTACTATATTCAGATAAGCTGCCTGCTTATCAAGCCTGAAATGAAAAAGTTGTTCATCATCCAGACGGTTCGCCATCTCACCGCGAAGTAATTCTACATCCTCTGGATGCATGTTCTCCCGAACAAAACTTGCAAATGCAAGACAATCCTGCTTACGTGTAATATGCGCATTTAATGTTATAATCGGGTTTTCGTAATACCCTTTAACATTTGTTATCTCAACTATGTCGTCAGTATTTTCGCCTATTATTTTATTAGGAATCGAATTTAGTAAAAATAAATCCAGAGCACTTCTTACCCTGGATTGATCTTCAGTTGAGTGCACGTTTACACGTAAAGTTATATGATGTATCACTTGCCTCTATTCTGGTTTGATCTGATGCTTGGCCGGGTCTTTTCGGTACCCTTCCCACGTTTCATCATACCGCGACCTTTCTTACCTGCGCTGGTTTTTCCGCGGAATGCGCGTCCCTTCTCAGTGTTTGCACAAATCCAGTTAAGATTCTTGTCGCTCTTGATCACAGGATGGTTCGGGTCTACAAGAATTACCTCGTACCACTTGGATTTTCCATCATCGCCTACCCAGTAAGAGTTCAGGACTTCCATGTTAGGATACTTTCTGGATGCGCGCTCTTCAGAAATCCTCTGAATACTCATACCGGAAGTTATTTTGTTTTTACCCATACGCTGGGTACGTCTTCCACGTATGTATCTTGATTTTCTCATACCACCGCGGCGAACCTTTGCACGCACTACAATTATACCCTGTTTCGCTTTATAACCAAGTGACCGTGCACGGTCGATACGCGTTGGGCGTCTTATTCTTTTGACAGACCCTTCTTTTCTCCATAACTGGAGCCTTTTCCATCTAAGGTCGTGCACATAAGTCCCATGCGGTTTTTTCCATGCGTCTCTAATGTATCCATAAAATGATTTAGCCAATTTATTTCACCTATGTTTCATTTTAGTTTCACGGTTCAGCTTTTCGATATTAAAAGCCACATTCCTACGGGACATAATCCCGATAATGAAACCTGCCAGATTACGCACTTGATATGACTTAAAGGTTTGTGTGGATCCGATAAAAATCATCCAGAAAACATTAATAATAATAGTACCTGATAATTATTGAGGTGAATCAAATGTCGAAGTTTCATAAGCGGGATAATGAGCGAAAAGGAATCAAAAAAAATGAAGGGTTGGAGAATAAATTGATAAAAGATAACCTCGAAGACTTAAAAGGTGAAGGTGGTGATGTTTTAGATTGAGCATCAGGTTGAATATAAAAGTACTCGCAGGTGGCACTTCTGAACAAATAATTAATGTTGAAACCGGTACTACCTATGAATTTTTGCTGGATATGCTTGATATAAATCAAGAAACCGTTATTGTACTAAAAGATGGACAAGCTGTTCCACTTGATGGAACAGTTATGTCCGGTGATTTAACGATCTTAAAAATAGTGTCAGGTGGATGAAATTTTTACTCCGCCTTATTTTGATTAAATAATATTTATTTGATAGTATGGAAGCAACAATTCAATGCTATACAAAACGATCAGGTATCCACTTCAAATCTAAGGGTAATAGACTACATTGTGTAAATCGAAAGATACTTCTGCACTTGATTTAGATAATCCAAATATGCATTTCACCCTGCTTTTTGAAGCGGATACACGATCAGGCCTATTAGCGTGCTGTTTCACTCAATGAACGATGACTATGGTTTATATTTTCATGTCATAGTTAATTATTACCACATTTCATTGCGTGCACCGAGAAAAATCTCCCTCCGGTCGATTTAACTCAAACTATATGATCCTATAGATTATATACTACGTGAAAATCCTCGTTATGCCCGGATTAACTCGAACTATATAATTCTGTAAATTATATACTACAAGAAAATGCTCCCTGCGATCGTATTTACCTGGAGTACAAAAAGTTGTACTTTATGCACAACGAGAAATTACACATTGATCAGATATTTGGGCTGGCTTGCTAAACAATGATTTTAAGGTGATACCACGATTTATTATATAGCAGACTCGGCGGTTTTTATGACGAGTTATCCGGTGGATTACTCATATTTGATAACTGTTCCGTCTGTTGTTGATGAATTGAAAAGCCGTGAGGCATCTATGCATTTTATCATTGCACGCGAGTATGGGGCAAGAGTGGAGATACCACAGCCTTGTATGATACATGAAGTGCTCAACATGGCAAAGCATACACGTGATATGGATGAGTTATCCAATACTGATATCGACATACTTGCAAAAGCACTGGAACATAAAGATGATGCAACACTTCTAACCGATGATTACGCAATACAAAATGTTGCTGTGATGCTGGGCATTGACGTAAAACCTGTTGTACAGAAAAAGATACGTGACATACTTATGTGGGAAAAACAATGCGTCGGATGCCATAAGCGATTTGACGAAGGGGATGTGTGCCCGATATGCGGCTCTGCCCTGAAAAAGGTGCGTAAAAAAAGTAAAAGAAAAGTATAACAGCACGGATGCTATATATATTAAATAAAGAAACACATGTTTATCATGTTTCAAATAAATTTAATGTTTAATTCACAGGCTGTGACATTATGACGAATCTAGAAGATCTAATCCAAAAGGCAGTTGAACTGCAATCGAAGGGACTTGTTACCGGACAGATAGCAGATGAGTTGAATGTTTCACGGGAAACAGTTACATGGCTTTTAACACGCTCTAAAAAGGAAGTTACCTCTCCGGCACCAAAGGACATTTCAGTGGACTGGAGTAACATCGGAAAAAGTTCATACCGACTCAGGTATACTGCACAGTCTTTGTCTGATCTCGTACTTGAAACAATGGCAGCGACGGATATTGAAGTTGATATGGTTATTGGAATTGCATCAAGTGGTGTGCCTCTTGCAACTCTTATGGCAGATGAGCTTGGAACCGAGTTTGCGGTATTCCATTCTCACAAGGAGCACATTGAAGGTACCAAGCTGCTTGGAACATTCAGCAGGCATTTTGGTGATGTTTCAAATAAGAACTGTGTTATCATGGATGATGTGATCACATCAGGCACCACGATTATTGATGCGATAGACCAAATTCGTGAATTAGGTGCAAAACCCGTGCTTGTTGTGGTGCTTGTTGATAAGAAAGGTGCTGATATATTATCCGATGTGCCTATCAAGTCACTGGTACGAATTGTACGTGTGGATTAAATGTTTGGTATTTGCATAGATGGTTTCGATAAAATCCCGATGCACAGCCTATATTGTAAGTCCCCGCGCAGCAATACCGCCGTAGGCGGCGCATTCTAAACATTATAAAATATATGCCCGGTCAAATAAATCTGAACATTTTCAATAACATTGGTGTGTAAAAACGCTATGCTGCGTTATTCTATGTTTAGATTCGAAGTTAAAATACTGCGAAAACGTCATCGTTAGCGCTAGTGGTCTGGGAATGTGCAGCCTTGAGAGAATTGCTTCGGCATCAAAAATTGCGAAAAGAATACAATATTTAAGTTTAAGATCAAGGTCAAATGTTGCGACAACACACAAAACCGCAACATAAATTGTGGGGGTTAATGATTAAGATCAAAATAGTGGGCCCGCTGAGATTCGAACTCAGGACCTCCGCCGTGTGAAGGCTGTGCATAGCGTTTTTAGTCAAAATGAACCAATAAACTTTAATGATTTTTGGATTGAACATAAAGACAGATTTAATACATGGTTGCAATTCAAAGACATTTCTAAGCGTACAAAGCAGAATTATTCAAGTTCATTAGCAAGATTCTTTGAAAATAATGCAATTCATAAACCAAATGAATTTAGGGGTTTACAATTGAAAGATAAAGAAGCTCGTAGTCTGAGGAATTTAATAAACTATTGTGAGGATGAAGAGATTGAAAATGTATGTGGGTTTAGTATAGAGAAGTGGAGGCGTTTTATTAAGATAAAAAAATCAGGAGCCGTAGAAATTTATGTCACTGATGAAGAGATTAAAGAAGCTTATGAAGCCTGCCCTGAGGAAATAAAACCAATCTATAGTTTGTTGGTATATTCAGGAAATAGACTCACACACATTCATAAAATGTTAGAGATGTTTAATGAACATAACATTATTATAGATGGAAATATTGCCTATTATCCAACAGCTTCTTTATTAAAGGGCACAAAAAGAACATTTCAGGTTTTCTTACCTGCTTCATATATTCCAAGGCTTAAAAAGATTGGAAAATTGAGGTCTTATGATAACATTACAAAAAATATACGTTATGGGCGCGTCTCTGTGAAGACTATTCGTAAATGGCATTTGAACTTTATGATTAAAGAAGGCGTTACTGAAAGTTTAGCTGATTTCATTCAAGGGCGCGCGCCTGCAACTGTTGGAAGTGCACATTATCTTAACAAGGTAGAACAGGCAAGAGTGGAATATGCTAAGATGATTGATCAATTTCCAATATAACGCTTATGTGGAGTACTTTGTTATATGAAGCAAAATGTAAGGATGAGAAGCCGTTTACTATTAATGCTCATGTTAAAGATCGGGTTGAGCAATGGGATAAATTGGTGACTGGGGTTTAATTGTACTGTTTAAATTTTGAACGTTCAATTTAGTACACAAAATACTAATTTTGAACATAATTATGCCTATTGATATGTAAAAAATAGACAAAAAAAGGTATCCACTTCAAATCTAAGGGTAA
>JAUVKD010000203.1 GCA_030596385.1 Methanosarcinaceae archaeon
ATTACAAAAAGAGACTTCAAGAACTATATCTTTCAACTTACTAAAATATTTCGCATACACAAATATCCGATCATACCATAAAACCGGAGTGGTCAATGTATCTTATAATCACAGAAAAACATATTGCAGCAAAGCGAATTGCTGCTATTCTTTCACCAGGTAAGCCAAAACAGGTTCGTGTTAGTGGAGTGGATACCTATGAATTTGGTACTAATGCTGAGAAGATGGTCTTTATGGGGCTTAGCGGTCACATTATCGGAGTTGATTTTCCAAAAGCATACAACAACTGGCAAAAGGTTGATGCAAGATTGCTAATAAGTGCAGAGATTATTTCAACGCCTACCCATGTAAAGATCATTTCCGCTTTGAAGAAACTTGGTAAAAATGCCACAAAGATCACAATAGCTACTGACTACGATCGGGAAGGAGAACTTATCGGTGCTGAGGCTCTGGAGATAATACAAAAAATAAATCCCGATGTTCCGTTTGATCGTGTGCATTACAGTGCGATTACTCCTAAAGCGATCAATGAAGCGTTCGAAAATCCGGTATCAGTTGACTTTAATCTTGTAGATGCAGGACATTCAAGGCAGGTTATTGATCTTATATGGGGTGCTGCTCTTACCCGCTATGTATCTATCTCAGCAGGGCGACTTGGAAAAATGTTCCTTTCGGTCGGAAGGGTACAATCACCAACACTTGCCTTGATAGTTGACAGGGAAAAAGAGCGGGATGTGTTTATTCCAAAACCATATTGGGAAATATTTGCAACCCTTTCAGACAAAAACATGGAAACGTTCCTTACCCGGCACAAAACTACCAGGTTTTGGGATAAGCATGAAGCGGATTGTGTACTTGCAAAACTAAGCATTGGCAATAATGTAGTTGTATCAGGCGTTGTGAAATCAAAAAAGATCGACAAGGTGCCTACCCCATTCAATACAACTGAATTTATCGGCGCAGCAAGTTCAATTGGTTTATCTGCTTCAAATTCTATGAGAATTGCTGAAATTCTGTACACAAGCGGTTTTATTTCATATCCCAGAACTGATAACACAGTATATCCTGAATCAGTTGATCTGCGTGCGCAGATTGAACTGTTCAAGGCAAGTTCATTCAATCAGTACGCAGAACAACTTCTCAAAAAGAAAAAACTTGTTCCCACACGCGGGAAAAAAGAAACAACCGACCATCCACCGATATTTCCAGCTTCACTCGCAAAAAAATCGGAACTCAAAGAAGATGAGTGGAAAGTGTATGAGCTGATCGTAAGGCGATTCTTTGCAACTTTTGCAGACCCGGCAGAATGGGAAACCATGCGCGTCAAATTTGATATCAATGGCGAGGAATTCAAGGTGAATGGTGCTCGACTTATAGTACCGGGATGGAGATGGTACTATCCATATAATGCGCCTGAAGACAGGCTTTTGCCAATATTGCATGAGGGAGATATATTAACTGTTGACCGGATCGAAATGATAGATAAAGAGACAAATCCCCCTTCAAGATATGGACAGGGGCGTCTTATACGTATTATGGATGAACTCGGACTTGGCACAAAAGCAACCCGACATGACATCCTGAGCAAATTATACTCAAGAGCTTATGTACATGGGAACCCTCTTATACCAACTAAAACCGCATATGCAGTCGTTGAAGCACTTGAGGAATATGCCTCTACCATAACAAAATCCGATATGACCAGCAAACTCGAAGAGGATATGGACAGGATAGCAGATGGAAGTATCAGGGAAAATGATGTGATAAAAGAATCAAGAGATATGCTTGATTCCGTTTTTTCGGAACTTGAAAAGAATAAGGATGATATCTCAGAATCACTGCGTACTGGATTGAGGGAAGATAAGGTCGTAGGCACATGTAAAAAATGCGGATCACAACTTATGGTTCGCAGGTCTAAAAGAGGATCACGCTTTATCGGATGTGAAGGGTACCCTGACTGCAATTTCTCACTTCCACTTCCAAAGAGCGGGCAGGTTATTGTGACTGATAAACTCTGTGAAGAGCATGGGCTCTACCACATACGCATCATTACTCCCGGAAGGCGTCCATGGAATCTCGGATGTCCGAATTGCAATTTCATTGAATGGCAGGCTGTAAAAGAAGCTGAGAAAGCCAAACGACCAAAGACGCCACGTCCAAAAAGCATTACTGATATTGCAGGTATTGGCAAAGTTACAGTACAAAAATTGGCAGATGCCGGCATTATGCAAGTGGATGACCTTGTTGAGGCTGATGCGTTTAAATTGTCAAAAACAACTGGTATTACTGTTAAGAAAATCAAAAGTTGGCAGGATTCTGCATTATAATTTATAGATTGGAGAGTGTAACCTTGAAAATTCAATTCAAAGGCGGATGCCGGGAAGTCGGGCGTTCGGCAGTCTTTCTGGATGAAAAGATACTTATCGACTATGGAATGAAACCCGGGGAATCACCGCTTTATCCACTAAACGGAATGCGTCCGAAAACCGTATTGATTTCACATGGTCATCTTGACCATTGTGGTGCAGTTCCAAATCATATGGATCTTGATCCTGATATATACATGACCCCACCTACTGCTGATTTTGCAAACATGCTTGCAAAGGATACGCTTAAGATCGCACAGAAAAACGGCGTATGTGCACCATATAATAGCGAAGACCTGCGCAAATTTGTTCAGCGGACAACTAAAGTAGATACAGGTGTTCAATTCAACACACAGGGATACAATGTTGAGTTCTACGATGCCGGCCATATTCCAGGGGCAGCATCTATCCATATCGAATCAAAAAAAGGAGTCAGTCTATTTTATACAGGTGATATAAGTACAACAAATTCAAGATTAGTGTCTGGTGCAGGAGACTTTCCAACCGCCGATACACTTGTGATCGAAAGTACATATTTTGGTGAAGACCATCCTG
>JAUVKD010000011.1 GCA_030596385.1 Methanosarcinaceae archaeon
ATTTTTATGAATAGGTTATTGAAAGCGACGTAGTGGTGCCTTCCACTATCTCCACTGTTTTTGTCAAATTTTTGTAATCCCGGTGCTTGATTTCAAGAACAGGGTTCTTTCCATCTATCTTCACAAGCATCTTTCTATTAACCGTAACAACGTCATTTTGTTTAAGGCCTTTAAGATAAATGACAAATTCTCCTTTATCGTTTGTTCCGGTCAAGTTATCACGTCCCTTGATCCTCAGCACTGCCCCTGGTATTCCCTCACCCCCTGAATCCTCAAGATGCCCCCTAATCAGGGTTGCATTTGATGGAAAATGATATGGAGGGGCAGGTTTTAGGACAATATCTACTACCGGGTTTAGCTCATCAAGATCATCCTGTCTTACCGCCTCCCTCTCTTCATCAAAATAATATTCCCCACCTTTTACCTGAACGGTATAATTGTCATCTGGTAAATCAAAAAATAAATAATATCCACCTGGATTTCTGATTGGTTTTATGTTGTGATCTTTTATCGATACATCTAAATTGCCAACAATTTTTCTTGATGTGTAATCATCGATAAGGTAAACAGCCAGGGAAAGTCTCCTTGTTGAACTTCCGATAAAAACCCCCTTGATTTGACTCATTTTCAAACCTTCATATATCTATCGAATTTTCGGGATATCACTCGTTTTGCCTCTTTCTCCCGTGTTGACCCAATACGCACATTGGCAACCAGATAACAGACAGATGGCCTGAAAGGCCTATTCTGGAAAGTGCTCCACATTTTGGTCATATCATCAAGGTTATGGGGACTTTGTGATATGTGCAATTCCTGACCATCATCTATCAGGCATCCTCTTAAGAACGGGTCAGTGATTATGGAATTGTCATGGAGGATTTGCATCGCTCTTCCCAGTACACTGTGTTCCTCCTTTGTTCTCTCTGTTTTATCCTGAATTCCAGATGAAGGGTAAGATGTCAACATATAAGACAGGTCCAGGATCAATGGCGGGTATTTGAGTTTTGCAGGATTGATTATTTGCATTTCCTGATTTTTCATATGGGCATTTTCAATGACCTGAAACAAAAACAGGGATAATCGCACACTGTCGTTGGCTTCTATATCCCCTGGAGAAACGGCAGCAATGGAATCAGGATCAATGAGATCGTCCATTTTATTCCTTAAAAGATCGACCAATGTATAACTTACATCTGCTATTGCTGTATAATCCGGCATGTTTGTCCCTGTATTGATTTAATAAAAGTAACTATCCAGCCATACTTAAAACCGGAGGACGATAGCGAAAAGTCGCATATTTGTGTACATGTTACAACATTTATTAATTTTTAATACTGAGTTACTATCCCCCGATTTGAAAGGTATTTTACAGTCGTATTCTGTCATCGATTTGAAAAACATTTAGTTTACCGATAACGTTTATGTATGGCTGAACAGTTACTATCAAAAAACAAATATTCAGACCGATTTTATGAAGTTCATCAAGAAGATATTCGATATCTGTACCGGGCTATAAATATTACCAAGATGTAATCGGCAGAGAGAATATCAGGATTTTACGGATTCATTTATTATTTTCATGGAATAATCACATATAGACAAATTTCACAATCATCCCTGATGTATATAATGCATTTATAAAAGTTGAATTTTATTCAATTTTTTGTATGCAGTCAAAAGTATATCATAATCAGATAATCTTCCTGATGATTTCAACCGATCGACTTCTACAAGAAATATCCCGATGTTGTTTTGTTCCAGTTTATTTTTTTTTGCGAAGCGCAGTGCAATACATTTCAATTCTTTTCTCGATGAATATTTTTTGGGCTTTTTTCCATCAAAAAAATCGAATATGAATCCACACTTTTTATGTCCTATAGTGCAAGTAGACGGATTAAATGAATTTTTAATATAATCTTTAAATATCTCACCTTTTATAATTTCACCACATTCACATAAAATCATATCGCACCACCACACCCAATTGTCCCGAAATAGTAAATAAGTAAGTAATAAAAAGTTCCCACTAATTGAAGGGAGTTTTCATCACCCAATTGCTCGCTCCCAGATTATTTATGACCATATGGTCAATCATTAAAGAATATTTATTGTTATACTATATGGGCTTTTCTAAATGTACAGTAATTTCAAATAGCCCTACTTCCGATTCGTTTTTCATATTACATGACTTCAGGATAAGTTAACTATTCCATCATCCTAAATGCCAAATTCTTCGTATAGAATCTACACATATTTTAAGATGTATTAATAATTATTCATCTCGTGGCAACAAAAAGATTCCTGAAGCGGATGAGATTTTTGAAAATGTTGATGCAATCAATCGCCAGGCAGATAACAATCCTGAGGCACTGAGAATTTCAATTGATACAAAAGTTAAAGTGAACGTCGGAGAGTTTTCCAGAGGTGGAAAAACGAGAGAAAAAAAAACCGGAGGCGGCTTTAGACCATGATATGAAACCAGATCTCAAAATAGTCCCTTTTGGAGTATTTGAACCATTGAATTATAACATATCGATCGTATTCGGAACCTCAAATGAAACCACTAACTTTGTAGTAGATGGTTTGTAACTATGATGGGACAAAAATGAAAAATGGCCATCCAAACCCAATATTTCCAACCCCATAATAGCGCCATAGAATTGAATAGTCAGGAATTAAAATATCGAATGCGTGACAAGGGCGCAGGATGTGGGGTTTTTGAAAAAAATATGGCTATTTTCAGATATCTTTGAAACACAAGATAGATTTACTGTTTTATCATATCAGACTGATCGCATTAATTCCAGCCAGTGTAAGTGCAGTTACGATAATGCCTGCTATTATCACACCTGCAAATATCGCTAAAAGAGCATGCTGAAACTTTATTCCAAATACAAATGCAGCAGCACATCCTGTCCAGACACCTGTAACTGGCAGTGGGATCGCTACAAATATTGTAAGTGCAATTGTACCGTATCTTTCAAACCTTTTTGAGTGTTTGCGTTTGGTTCTTGTGAATAGCCATGAAAAAAACACATCCCATATCTTAAAACGGCGCAAGTATCTGGATACCGGATCCAGATACAAGAGCAATGGAATTACCGGCATCATGTTTCCAATAACTGCAAGAAAATATGCAGTGAGCGGATCAAGTCCATATATCCCGATCGCGATGGGAATTGTACCTCTTAATTCTGAAAAAGGTAAAGCGCTTAATAATATAGTCGAGAGCCATTGCGGAACCGATCCTAAGAGTTCGATCATTTGTTCATCGAACGGCATTTATCACTCCGACTTTAGTGCGAAATGAGCAAGAAGTGATTCAAGCTGGATCTTTTCGTTTGCTCCTTCCGTAAGCCTGAAATCAATTTCACCGATAATATCTATGAGTTCAACCAGGAGTTTATCAGGTATGCCAAGTTTGAACATTGCCCTGTATATCTGACCTATGACATCTTCACCGGACAGGCCTTGCTCAAGAACAAGCACATCAAGTTTTTTTCGTGCAGCCGTGAAATTGCCATCAAGCGCTGTTTGTATGAGGTCGGTAATCTCCTCCGGATGTGCAGTGGTGGTTATCCGGTATATCATGTCCTTGTGTATGGTAGAATCAATAAGTGCCGCAGTTTGTAATGAATTGATGGCTTTTCTCATATCGCCCTGAGCTATGTATATAATAGCTTTTATGCCATCCTCTGCAACTTCTACACCTTCATTTTTTGCTATATATCGTATCCTCTCGGATATGGCATCGTCTGAGAGTGGACGGAATCTATATACTGCGCATCTGGATTGAATGGGTTCGATGATCTTTGATGAATAGTTACATGATAATATGAATCGACAGTTGTTGGTGTAACGTTCCATGGTTCTTCGAAGCGCAGATTGTGCATCTGATGTCAGAGCATCGGCTTCGTCAAGGAATATAATCTTAAAATCAGCATCTCCGAAGGTGGCTGTTTTTGCAAAGTTCTTTATCTTGTGTCTCACAACATCTATGCCGCGCTCATCAGATGCATTGAGCTCGGTAAAATTTTCACGCCATCCGTCTTTAAAGAGATCTCTTGCTATAGAAACTGCGGTTGCAGTTTTTCCAACACCCGGAGGACCTGAAAAAAGCAGGTGTGGAAGATTTCTTGACTTTACATATGATTTGAGCCGCTCAATAGCTTCTGTTTGCCCGACAACATCACCAAGTTCATGGGGCCTGTATTTTTCAATCCATATTTCTTCTTTAATTGTGAATCCTCCATTTACTGAATAAATTTCCATGAATTATCGGGCATTATCGATTGCATAAATAATGCGCATGTTACTTTTTAACCTTTCGTAAGGGTTAACTTTGCACATTTTTGTTTTTGTTCTTATTTTGATTGACATTTGTAATAGATGTCTCCGGGTCAAACATTGTGACAGCACACCTAACTGCAATAAGAGCTGCGAGGTACGACGTGGTCGAGGCAGACATTAGCAGACAACTGTGTACTTTTATTGATATGGATGCCGGACTTACGCCATAGCATCAAATATTGCGTTGCAATCAAAACATTATTAAGCCTGAAAATCCATTCTTTGCTCTATGTTTACCATACTAACAGGTTCACAGTTCGGTGACGAGGGAAAAGGAAAGATCGTTGACCTTATGGCAAAGGACTTTGACTTCGTAGTCCGTTTTCAGGGCGGTGACAATGCCGGACACACCGTTGTTGTAGGGGATAATATCTACAAACTTCACCTTATCCCATCAGGTGTTCTTCTTGATGCAAGGGTGCTAATAGGTCCCGGCACAGTGCTTAATCCTGAAGTATTGGTAGGTGAAATAGATATGCTCGAAAAAAGCGGCACGGTTATCTCACCTCAAAAGATGGGCATTGATGCAAAAACAACTATCATCATGCCATACCACATGGAACTCGATGTGCTCAGGGAATCGGCACGTACTGAAAAAATCGGTACGACCAAACGTGGGATCGGGTTCGCATACATCGACAAGGTTGCAAGGGACGAGGTTACAATGGCAGACATTGTGAACAGGGACAGGCTGCTTAACAGGCTTTTAGAACTTGCTCCACAAAAGGAAAATACGATCAAAGAACTTGGTGGTGACCCATCAATAGTCATGGACAGGGAACTGGTTGAAAAATATATCAAACTCGGACAAAGACTTGCCCCTTATATCACTGACGTATCCTACGAGATCAACAAAGCGATAGAGAATGGGAAAAATGTTTTGGCGGAAGGTGCACAGGGCGCACATCTTGATGTAATCCACGGCACCCAGAAATTTGTTACATCATCAAGTACCATAGCGGGTTCTGCATGTGCCAATCTCGGAGTAGGGCCGACAAAGGTCGATGAAGTTATCGGTATCGTTAAAGCATATATCACACGTGTAGGGGAAGGTCCCCTCCCAACAGAACTCGATGATGATGCAGGCAGGCATATCCAGGAAACTGGCAAGGAATTTGGTACCACAACAGGAAGGGCACGCCGATGCGGTTGGTTCGATTTACCGCTTGTTAAAAAATCGGTTTACCTGAACGGATACACGAACATCGCACTTACAAAACTTGATGTTCTATCAAACCTTGATCCGATAAGGATATGCACCGGATACGAAATCAATGGTATTGTAGTTGATTATCCTCCCGAGATGACATCCGATCTTGCGCAGTGTACTCCGGTGTATGAAGACATGCCCGGGTGGGATGATGATCTTACAGGAATAAACAAATTTGATGATTTGCCATCGGCTGCACAGAGTTATGTCAATCGTTTGGAAAAGATGATTGGTGTACCGATTGGATACGTTTCAGTAGGTCCTGGCAGGGCCCAGACATTCAGAAATTAATGTGAGTTGATACCAATGCACTGTTTGCACTAATTATACATTCAGTTACATAATTGGACATTTGTATGTTTTGTGTATAATATGACCACATGATATTGTAAAGTACTGCCGAAAAGGGTATATACTAACTGCGATCTTAATCAACGTTATTTCATTTAGAATTATTACATTAGATATTACTACAGACCACATTCGCTAAAAATAAACACGGTATGAGTATAAGATAACTATAAGTAGATAAATGCCGGATTTAACACAGTTCCAAGGAGAATAAAAATGACAACAGCATATGATGTTCCTGCAGATTACCTTATCACAAAAGTTGCAGAGAAATTTAAGGAAAACGAGCACATAAACCCACCGGAGTGGGCATTGCATACAAAGACCGGTGTGCACAAGGAATTGCCACCTGTCGATGCCGACTGGTGGTATACCCGCTGTGCTGCTGTACTCCGTACAGTCTATAAAGAAGGTCCTATCGGTGTGGAAAGACTCCGATCAGTCTATGGTGGAAACAAGAATATGGGTGTAACCCCATCAAAAAAAGTAAAGGGTAGTGGTTCAATAGCACGTAAAATCCTGCAGCAACTTGAATCAGGTGGCTATGTGCGCAAATTCAAAAGCGGTCGTGCTCTTGCACCGGCGGGTCAGTCTTTCATGGACAACACAGCACATGAGATCAAGAATGAACTTATTGAAAATATCCCCGGACTTGCAAAATACTAATTTAATTTGATCAGATAACAATCTGGCTGTCCGGAGGCCACTGGTATTCGGTCACATCAAAACAGATTTAGATCGTAAATATTTGATATTTGGTGACATTATGGTAGATGATCTTGAAGCATTACGTAGAAAAAGACTTGCAGAACTTCAGCAGCAACAGGCTTCACAACAAATGGGTAGTCCTGATATGCAGGCTGCTTATCAGCAGGAGCAGGCAAAAACAGAGATGGATGCTCAAAAGCAGGCTATTCTCCGGCAAATACTGACACCTGAAGCACGTGAACGTCTGACAAGAGTTAAGATGTCACGAAAAGGGCTGGTTGAGCAAATAGAAGGACAATTGATAATGCTTGCCCAAAGCGGTAGATTGCAGTCAAAGATCGATGACAAAAAGCTCAAACAACTTCTTTTGCAGATGCAGCCAAAAAAGCGTGAGACGAATATTACACGCATATAAGCCATGAAAGCATCGGTACTATTCAGTGGCGGAAAAGACAGTTCACTCTCGGCGATCCTGCTTGACAAGTTTTTTGATATTGAACTTGTGACATGTGGTTTTTCAGTTCTGCCAATAGGGGATATCGCTCAAAAAGCAGCTGCCAAACTGGGTTTTTCACATGTGGTGCTCAAGCTTGACAATGAGATACTGGAAAAAGCATTCAGTATTGTTGTTAAAGATGGATATCCTAAAAACGCGATAAATTATATTCATCACAAAGCGGTTGAGACGCTTGCATTAAACGATGATGTAACTATCGTTGCTGATGGTATCCGGCGCGACGATCGTGTACCGCTGTTGACCGATCCGCAGATAAGGAGTATAGAGGACAGGTATGGTGTGCATTATATATGCCCGCTTCGTGGATATGGTCGTGCGGCTGTAAATATGCTTGTTCGGCAATATCTTGTCATCGAAGAAGGGCAAAGTGACGAGATACTGAAAGCCGATTACGAAACCGAATTAAGGGAAGTGATCCGGCAAAGGATCGGACAGGATAAGATTGCAGAGATATTTCCTTCACACATCCAGTCAAGAGTTACCGGGCTAATAAAGTGATATTGGATACACCTGTCCATCGGTGGATTCAGTAAATAGGTTTGAAGAAATGAGATATTGAAGGGTTTTAATGTCTTCTCAACCTATTTTGTCATATGTGTCCATCGATGAATTTTGGTTTTTTTCGATGTCAATTCCACTTCATATAGTCCGATGAGATTTCCGTTTGTCTGTGTTTTTACCAACAAATTTAAAGTGGATACGATAATATCAATAAGATGATTATGAAAAACAAAACAATTGATGTTATAAAACCGTTTGTCGGAACATCATCTTTTTATTAATCTTATATATGTGCTCAAATCTCGCATTATTTCAATTTTTTTGTTTGGTTTTTAGGTGACTCAAGTGATAGTTAAATTAACAGAAGATATTGTTGTGGCTGATAAACAGGCTATTAATGAATTGTACAAAGTAGGTTATTATGGGCGTCCGAAGGGCGATATTCTTGAGTTGACGCTGATCGAGGCGGCATTTTTACTATACCGCAACAGGATCGATATCGAGCTGGATGGTGAAAATCTTGATTTTGCCGGTTTCTTTAAAATAGCATCTATGCGACAGCAACATTTTGAGTTGAAGTATATTGTATATAAAGACCTGCGAGAGAGGGGGTTGTACGTTCAGCCAGGTGTGACCGATTTCAGGATATATCCAAGGGGCGGGCATCCAGGCAAAACGGCTGCAAAGAGTTTTGTGTGTGTACGCACTGAGCGCATACCAATGTCACTTCGCGACCTGATGAAGTCATTGAATACTGCTTCAAATGTCCGCAAACAGATGATCCTCGCTATTGTTGACGAGGAAAGTGATATCACGTTATATGAAGTCAATGCCATTGATCCGAAAGGCGAAATGGATGAGATATATCCGGATATTACAGCCAAAGCTACGCTTTTGGAAGAACGCGTTATAATCTGGGACCGCGAAGCATCCAGTACATTGTTTAAGCACGGTTTTTATGGGAAGATGCTCGATGAGAACAGATTGCAGTTATCACTTGTGGAATCTGCTTATCTGATTGAGAATGGGGTTATTAATGTCCATGACCGCAAATCTGATGATATTATTGATATTAAGGAGTTTTCAAAACGCGCATCAACAATAGAGCCTGAATTTCCGGGCAAGTGTAAGGTGTACAAAGACCTGCGAAACCGCGGTCTTGTTCCAAAGACCGGATTTAAGTTCGGGACTCATTTCAGGCTGTATAGTCAGGTCAAATCACTTGACAGAATGCCACACTCTGAAAACCTTGTGCATACAATTTCACCTGATCACAAATTCGCACTGCCTGTCATGTCGAGGGCCATCAGGTTGGCAAATAGTGTGAGAAAGCACATGGTCTTTGCAGTGCAGAGTGAAAAGAAGGTCGAGTATATTGATATTGGCAGGATTAAGATATGATAGTGTATGTTATCCGGATAGACATCCAAATTGTGTATTTTTATTCACTTCAAATATAATGTTAAAGTTTCACAGGTAGCCCTTTATCTGCCAGATATTCTTTCATCTGCTTGATCGAATATGTTCCGAAGTGAGCGATCGATGCCACAAGGACTGCATCTGCATGTCCCTCTTTTACGGCTTCATACAGGTGTTCGAGCGTTCCGGCTCCGCCTGATGCGATCACAGGTAAACTGACCGCATCGGCTATTGCTCTGGTCATAGAAATATCGTATCCGGCCAGAGTTCCGTCGGCATCCATACTTGTTGGCAATATCGCACCTGCCCC
>JAUVKD010000077.1 GCA_030596385.1 Methanosarcinaceae archaeon
ATCATGGTATGCTGTTGAGATACCAAAGTTCATGGGCAGTAACCGTATCGGGTTTACCCCGGCCAGCGACCCGGAGAGTTTGATCGGGCGTGTTGTTGAAACAACTGTTGGTGAACTCACAAATGATTTCTCAAAACATAACATAAAACTCAAACTTGAGATCAATGACGTTGTGGGTGATATTGCACACACAAGTTTCATAGGTCATGAGATTACAACCGACTATCTTCGTTCAATTGTAAAACGCCAGACATCAAGAATTGATGCAAATCTTGATGTTACTACGAAAGATGGATACAAGATCACAGTGAAACCGTCATGTTTCACAGTGAAAAGAGCACGTACAAGTCAGATTAAAGGCATCAGGGAAGAAATGAACAAAATAGTTATAAAACGTGCATCCGAAGTGAAGTTCGAGCAGTTTGTCGAGGAAGCCATTATCGGAAAATTGTCTGCAAATATATACAGGCAAACAAAACACATATACCCGTTAAGAAGAGTTGAGATTAGAAAGACCCAGATACTTGTAGGACCTGTGTCTGCTTAAATATCTTTTCTTTAACTAACTATTTTAGGGTGGTATTCAATCACCCATTTTCTACCTTTTTTCACCGCAACGCCCTCAAATCTCGCATTTATCACCTGCAGCGCATTCCATAAATCTCCAGACTATCTTGCATATGTAAGTTGTGAACTCTCATGAAATTATTGTCCTGAAATAGTCTGTATTTTAGCAATTACACGATTGTGTTGTGGTGCAGTTGGTTTAACGAATCCGGAATAAAAACGGTGCTACCACACGCTAAATGCAGCGCTGTTCGCCGGCATAAATAGTTCGTGACACCGCAAATCCGAATATCAAAACCGGTAAAGTCCAACACAACCGAGAAGTGTTATAAAATTGAATAACCAGTGCTTCGATTATGGAAGTAGTATATCATGAAACTAAAAATGATCAGTTTTTCATCACGCGCAATTGTTGATGATCCGTTTAGCTGGGCGTATGAACTTGAAGACTGTGGTTATACAGGATGGGAGATCGTACAGGAAGGTACCCAGTGCCTGACCCGCGAGACAATTACCCGGGTGCGGGATATCCACGACACCACCGATCTGGAACTTACCCTTCATCTTCCCTTCTCAGACATGAATCTGGCAGGCTTAAACACCGGAATACACAACGAAGTACTGCGTCAGATGCGGGATTATCTAACTCTTGCCTCTGATTTTGTAGAACTTGCAATTGTTCACCCAGGTTACCTTTCACCCCACGGGGCTCAGTTGCCGGACCTTGCATGGCAGACCAACGTTAAGTCTCTGCAATTGCTTTGTGACTTTGCCGCAGATTACGGTATTATGATCGCAGTTGAGAACATGCCAGAAGTTCCCGGTATATTCGGGAAATATCCACAGGAAATGCTGCGCATGGTTGAAGAAACCAAACGCGATAATGTGGGACTGACCCTTGATCTTGGTCATGCAAACACCATGGGCACAGAGATTATGGATGATTTTCTAAAAATGTACAAAGGCAGGATTTCGCATGTTCATCTGCATGATAATATGGGTAAAAAAGACGAACATCTGCCGCCTGGCAGAGGTAATATTAACTGGAAGCACATGGTAAAAAGTTTGTCAGACTATAAAGGCAGGTTCGTGACAGAAGTTAATTGCTTAGAAGAAGGTGTGGAAAGTCTTGCATTTTTGAAACGTTTATGAAGTTTAATCTGGCGACTCCCTTTATGACTTTAAATGCATACAAGAGAATGCTTATTTTTTGGGCGATCTGAGGATTGAATATGAACTTTTAGAGTGAAACAAAAGGTAAGGGCGCTTGCTGGTGATACTAACGACATTTAAATATTTGCGTCTAAAAAGAGAATAAAAGAGAATGTTGCCGGATGCAAATACCTATTAACCTTACCTGCTTACCTTATACCACGATTTAACAGGAGTTGTATCTTTGAGCACAATTAGCGAGAAAATATTTAGCCGTGCATCAGGTAAAAAAGCAAAAGCCAACGATTTTGTGACTGCAAATATAGATTATGCAATGGCGCATGATGGTACAAGTGTTCTTGCAGTCAGATCATTTCGGGAGATGGGAGTTGAAAAAGTATGGAACCCTGACAGAATTGTGATACCGTTTGATCACATATCTCCCGCGAATAATGAAACCGCCGCAGCTTTGCAGCATGACATACGCTCATGGATACGTGAACAGGGAATATCGAACTTTTACGAGATCGGCGAAGGAATATGTCATCAGGTGTTCCCTGAGAATGGATTCGCCTTACCCGGAAAACTTGTTGTGGGTGCGGATTCGCATTCGTGCACATATGGAGCATTCGGTGCCTTTGGTACAGGAGTGGGTGCAACTGATATGTCAGAAATATTTGCTACGGGAAAACTCTGGTTCAAGGTGCCGGAGAGCATAAAAATTACAGTCAACGGTAAATTTGGCAACTGCATATCTGCAAAGGACCTGACACTCAATATAATAGGAACGATCGGTGCAGCCGGTGCAACCTATAAGGCCGTGGAGTTTTACGGTGACACCATTGAATCGCTTTCGATGTCAGGACGCATGACACTTTCTAATATGGCAATCGAGATGGGGGCAAAGACAGGTATTGTACCGCCAGATGAGACTACATTTGATTATATTAAAGAGCGGGCGGTAGAGGAGTACGAACCTGTATATGCTGACAGGGATGCAGCATATATAAAGGGGTATGAAATTGATGTTACTGATCTTGAGCCGCAGGTTGCCCGGCCGCATGAAGTAGATAACGTCTGCAGTGTCTTGGAAGTTGAAGGCACGAAGATAGATCAGGTGTTCATAGGTACATGCACTAACGGGCGACTTGAGGATCTAAAGGTTGCGGCAGATATACTCAAAGGTGAGAAGGTCGTGGTCAGGACCGTCATTGCACCTGCATCGCGCAGTGTCTTGATTAATGCGATTCAAAACGGTATTGCTGAAACACTTCTACAAGCAGGAGTAGCTCTTATCACACCGGGATGCGGACCTTGTCTTGGTGCGCACATGGGAGTAATTGCTGAAGGTGAAGTGTGTATTTCAACCGCAAACCGTAACTTTAAAGGACGAATGGGAACAGGGGGATATATCTATCTTGCATCACCTGCGACAGCAGCCGCATCGGCGCTGACCGGTGAGATAAGCGATCCGCGAAACGTTTGATTAACAATAATATGTAATATTAAGGGAGTGATACAATGACTGAAGAAATAGATGAAGCTAAACTTACACACCTTCTTGGACACTGGATCGAGCACAATGAAAGTCACAGTAAAAGTTTCAGGGACTGGGCTGTGAAAATAGAAACGGCCGGTTTTGGTGATGCTGCTAAGGAGATACTGCTTGCCGCCGATAAAATTGATGGATCTACTGTGTCTTTGAATAAGGCGAAGGAAAAACTGTGAACTACCCGAGTTACACCTCCGGAGGCACACTGTAATAACTGTCCTCTCCTTGGCCACGATTTGTGAAAAAGTAATAACTTTTGAGTAGAATTATTAGTAATATATGGCTCTATTAGTATAATTTGCAATCATTTTGTGATAGAACCGATTTAACAAAGTAAACCGGAAAATAAAAGTCACAAAAAATTGATGCCAATTAATATAATAATAATAATAATAATGGTAATAAATGTTCTTTAACAATCAATTTGTGCAAATTATACAAAACAAAGAATATAATGCTACATGATATAACAAAATGCTTTTTATGACTTTTTATTTTATAATATTGTAAAAGATTCGAATTATATATCTGTGGGGTAGTGTGCCCATTTCAAAATAATAAAACAATGTTTTCAAATAGAAACACAGAACGGTCGGAGATACTTTGACGAAATTGTGGCATGTTCTATGTTAGCCATATTTTGAAATCGTTACAGTAATATGAAGCAATGCTATATGATCGAACGAACTTCAGACAGATAAGTAAATCGTCTGAAATTGGTTAATTAATCGAACAGGTGAAATATATGGAACAAAAAATATCCGAGTTATTTATAATGGTTGAACCCTATTTGAAAATAATCATAATTTTGCCAATTTCCTGGATCGTGATTGGCATTGTAAACAAGGCTGTCAAAAAATCATTATTGGTTTTCAGCTTACCTTCTGATTTAAACAATATTTTGCGAAGAATTATAAAATATATTTTATGGTTTGGTGTTATATTATTCATTGTCGCCGAACTTGAATTGGAAGAAATATTGATGCCCATTATGGGCGCTTCGTTTTTGGTTGGTGCTGCTTTAGCTGTTAAAAATATTTTAAGTGATGCAATTGCAGGAATATTCATCCTGTTAGATAAACACTTTAACATTGGTGATGAAATCGAGACACTAAACCGCAGAGGCGAAATAATTGATGTTACTCTAAAAAAATCAAGATTAAGGATGAGTGATGATACAATTGTCGTGCTACCAAATGGAAAAATCGATTCTTCCGGATGGATACTTCATAAGCAAAAAATTGTTACAGATGAAAAGAAAAACATGTGAAATTGTTGATCGAAAATTGTGTGATGTTGATCACTACATCAATAATCATGCATTTTTCGTATCCTCTTCAAAAAGCAGGGTAAAATACATATTCAGATTATCTAAATCAATTGCCTTAGCAGGTTTTCGATTTCAAAAAGGAGTCAGTTACCCTAAGATTTGAAGAGGATACCATTTTTCGTTTTATTTCGTAAATGTGTACCGTTGCGTTTTGACGTATGTGGTTTAATAAATCCGGAATAAAAACGTTGCATTCATAGCTGAATAAAGAAGAGCGAGTAATCACTCATTCTTATTCGACGATTATTCAGGCACGTAGAAATTGCGTATTTTGCGAATGCAAGTTGATAATAATAGTGAAACGCGCCGCTTACATGGGGATTATTGGCCAGGGTTTCGCAATTTTGACTGTGCACAGCAATTCCCGTTATGACTTTAAACGTATACAAGCGAAGGTATGTTTTTTAGATATTTCGTGATAATTTCATGATATTACGTGCTTTTATTCGTCACATCATAAACCAAATCAACGACGAGCGACAGTATAGTTTTAGACAGCTTGGATATAAACAAAATCATAAAGCGGGAATTGCTGGACTGTGCATAGGTATTTTGTAGAAATAAGCTAAATAAATACAACTTTTAAACAATATGACTTTACTATATATCTAAAATTGATATAATTCGATATCTATATCTATTATTAATTAATCAACTTAATTTATAATAAATCAAGTTGACTTGATTTAATAGGAAATCCTCGCTACACCCTGATTGGCTTGTACGATATAATTCCATAATTATATATTACAACTACAAGAAAATCTACTAAGCGTCAGGAAAATATCGGAATACACATTTATAAAACATAAATTAATCAAATAGGTGATAATAATGCACATTATGGAAGGTTTTTTACCCGGGCCCTGGTGGCAGATCTGGTTTGCAGTATCGATACCTGTAATAATATATGGTATGAATAAGTTGAACAAACTCACACATGAAAATCGAGAGGCACTACCCTTACTTGCAGTAGCAGGGGCATTCATATTCGTGTTGTCGTCTCTCAAACTACCCTCAGTCACAGGAAGTTGTTCCCATCCGACCGGCACCGGAATGGCTGCAATCCTGTTTGGACCTGCAATAACCGCAGTTCTGGGATTGATTGTACTTGTATACCAGGCATTGTTCCTTGCGCATGGAGGCCTTCTAACAACACTTGGTG
>JAUVKD010000133.1 GCA_030596385.1 Methanosarcinaceae archaeon
AATGCGGCTGCGGTATACCTGAAGAAAAAGCAGATGGTCATTTGTGAGCGTGAACAGGCAGAAAAAGTAGATGTGAAAATGAAGGATGCCGGAGATACGATCCCACCTATATGTGCAAAATCAGAGTCTAATTATGTGAACAAGGAATTTATCCGGCAATTTGTTTATGGGGATTGTGACACCTCTGCAACGATTGCATCAAATATCCAAACATTTGATAATTTCCTATCGGAATCCGGCATTGCTTCTTCTGGCATGATATGGGATACCATACAGTCCATAAAGGAGACAGAACATAACGATTATGTATACGATTTCATGGTGCGCAGTGAACATCACAATTTTGTTGCCAGTTCGTTTGTAGTATCCAATTGCGGAATTCGTCTGATCCGAACAAATCTGCTGGAAGGGGACGTGCGTCCTCACATAAAAGAACTGATGTCAGGGCTTTTTCGTGAAATTCCATCCGGTGTTGGTTCAAAAAGCCGCATACGTGCATCCGAGAGTGAACTTAATGATGCTTTCACACACGGCTCCAGGTGGGCTGTTGAATCCGGATATGGTGTAGAAGCTGACATTGAACATTGTGAAAGTAGTGGTTTTATCGAAGATGCAGACCCTACTCAAGTAAGTGCAAAGGCCTACAAACGCGGAAAGCCGCAGTTAGGAACACTTGGAAGTGGAAACCATTTTCTTGAAGTGCAGTACGTGGACAAAATATACGATAACGAAGTTGCTTCATCGTTTGGTCTTAAAGAAGGTCAGGTCACAATTATGATCCACTGCGGTTCCCGTGGTGCAGGACACCAGATATGCACCGATTATTTGCGTGTGCTTTCTCAAGCTGTTAAAAAATACGGCATTGATATTCCGGACAGGCAGCTTGCATGTGCACCTGCACAATCACCTGAAGCCCGGAATTATTTCAAGGCAATGGCATGCGGTGCTAATTATGCATGGGCGAACAGGCAGATAATAACACACTGGACACGTGGGGTGTTCGAGCGTTTATTTGGAATGGATATGGATGACCTTGGTATGGAACTTGTATATGATGTTGCCCACAATGTCGCAAAACTTGAAGAGCATGTGATCGATGGAAAGAAAAGAGACGTTTACGTGCACCGCAAAGGTGCCACACGTGCGTTCCCGCCTGGCCATCACGACGTGCCGGGTGCCTATCGTGACGTCGGGCAACCTGTCTTGATCCCTGGCAGCATGGGCACCGCATCTTATATATTGCATGGAACAAAAGCGGCAATGGACATCTCATTTGGAAGTGCATGTCACGGTGCAGGGCGCGTGATGGGCCGGGCGTGTGCAAAACGTGAGTTTTATGGTGAGGATGTCAAGAAAAACCTTGAGGCAATAGGAATCACTGTGAAAGCCACGCACCCATCCGTACTCGCTGAAGAGGCACCAGGCGTGTATAAATCTAGCAGTGAAGTGGTAAATGTGGTGCATAATATGGGGATTGCCAAAAAAGTAGCACGTGTTTTCCCGATAGGGGTTGCAAAGGGTTAATTTGTAAAACTCTCAACCACAATATGAATATAATTGTATTTCAATTTGAATTTTTTGTATTTTGGCAAAAATACGTGTTGAAATTCATGTTTATCCAGAGTAATGATCTTGAAATGTACTACTATAAAAATTTTGATCAGGGTTAAAATAGATGATAGAATAGATGAGAACAAAATTTTTTAAAAAAATGATAAGAATGGGGAAACGGGCCATTTTAGTTGAGGGGATGAATGGTTTGCTTGGTTACAGTAACGATTTTTGAATATGTTCCACAAGCAGATATTCCCGTTTCCTCAATATACAATTGGTTATTATATTATTTAAATGTGTCTGGAACTGTTTAAATACCGGCAATTTCCACTTTAGAATTTTGTTTATATCCAATCTGTCTGGAATTATACAGCCTCACGTTGCTAATTTGCCTTGTGATATGGCAAGTATAAGAATGTAATATCATAAAAAAATTATAAAAAACAAAAAAGTGATACCGCTACCATAAGCAGTATCGATATTTAATAATCCACTTTCAAGAGTTCATCTTGAAATAAGCATCTCTGCTGTTTCCGGTTTGTACTTCCAGTCCATCGGTAATATCTTTGTAGATTGGTAATATTTGACCAGTCTTCGAATCTTGGCTTCAGCGGAGTTAAGTGAACGCTTGTTGTGTAAATCCTTTTTGTTCACCATAAGATGTTTTCTGAGCCCGATCGCCTTTACGAGCAGGTTGTACAGGTCTTCCGGTAAACCAGGAGCAACATCATTTTCCCTCAATATCTCTGTGAGTTTCTTGCCTGTTGCCAGTTTCACATCAGGAACTCCATACCGATCCCTCAGGGTCATTCCAATTTCGCTTGTTGAATTGCCCTGTTTCCACATATCCAGAATAGTTTTTGTAATATCATCTGCACTCATTATTGACCATGCAGGTGTTTCTGTTCTTACTGGTTTTGTGGAGCCGGATTGCCCTTTCTTCCGGGTATGCATTTTTGCCATTAAATTCCTCCAAATGATTTGTAATTAATTTTAACGTTTAAGATTAAGTTTAATATTAAAATTAAGTTTAATATTAAGTCCAAATTTTAGTTTAAGAAGTTTAAATTGAAATTTAAGTTTAATTTCAAATTTAACCTATTGTAATCAAGTTAACAGGAACATATGGGAGTATATTCACTTGATTTATGATTAGCTCTGAAAATAGCATTTTCATGTTTTATGTATATTATGAAATTTCATGAACGCTTATAGTCAATTTGATATAATAATCATTGCGGCGAAGCGCTCTTAGTAAACCAACATCAAATATATAAGTTGTGATTGGAAAAACGTATTTGTTTCATGGCGTCAAGATAGGCCCGGATTCCGTAAATCAATATTGACACACTGTGGACGCACCTGTTTCCACCCCTAAAATCGATTGAATATTTTCTGATCATTCATGGCTGTGGTGTATATTCAATAAGCTTATTGTATCTGTTTAGCGATTTTTGACGCCGAAGCAATCCCATGGGAGTCTTGCAGTCCCAAATCACTGGCGCGAACGATGACGTTTTCAGGGCATTTCAACTTATAAAATAAATGTGGGCAACGCAGCATAGCGATTTTACAAACCAATGTTATTAAAAATATTACGTTTTGTCCGATCGATGTGTATGTGTATATTTGGTAATGTTTGAAATCCGCCGCCTGCGGCGGTATTGCTGCGCGGGGTATTACAGTATAGGCTGTGCATTGAGATTTTATCGTAAGCATCCATACAAATACAACTTATCAAATTCGTCACTCGATTTGGAAAATATGTCACCTATATCTTCCGTTGAATCCTCCGAATAACCCCGCGCAGAGTCTGCACTTCTCTTGGTATTAACTGTGCCCGCCCGAATATACGCTTGAACATCAACATGGTCTTATTTTTTTTATGTACCGGATACCCTATATCATCAAGCAATTCCTCCATGTGCTCATGCAAAAGCCTAAGGTCAAATCCTCCGGCAAGCGGCTTGTTGCCAGTCTTAATATCACTGAGTTCATATAGCACAATACCAGTAGCATGTGAAAGGTTCATTATTGGATACACATCTGATGTAGGTATCGTAAGTATCATGTCACAGGATCTCAGTTCATCATTATTGAATCCCTGATCTTCGCGCCCGAATAAGATTGCGACCGTTCCACTTATGCCTGTTAGTTTTTCTTTGAGTTCGCGCGGAGTATAATAGGGCATACGTGTGTGTTCGTTGATTTTCGAACCTGTGATGCCTGTCGTACCTACTACAATACTGGCATCTTTAACGGCTTCTGCGAAGGAGGACGTGATGCGTGCGCTTTCAAGTACATCAAGTGCATGTGACGACATCGCGCGTGCTTCACCTTCAAGTTTGCATGGATTAACAAGTACAAGGTCTGAAAAACCAAAGTTCTTCATCACGCGCGTAACTGATCCAACGTTTCCTTGATACAGTGGTTCAACCAGCACAATTTTAATATCAAGAGACATTTTTTACATCCATTTTGAACATTAATTGAAAAACCGTGTAGGTCTTGTTTATATCCAGTTAAATCTCACACATAGGATAAGTACACCCCTGTTTATATGGGTATTTCAGAATATTTGTTGAACGCAGACTTGGAGAGATAGGTTTTCAAATCTTAAGGCATTGTCCGGCAAACTTAGATTATCACCTTCGCTCCTGCGACTCTTCGACAATTTAACATGCTACAGCCCTGACTTAACAGGTGTCTGGCGATTTCTCACAAGATTACGGTTCATATCGAGTGATAAATATTTGGTCCTTAGCCTATTAAACAATTGTGGACTAAAAGAGACTTTTTATTATTTTCTGATCGGCTCGAATATGCATTCAAGCTCACAGTTTTCACATAAATATTTAGACTGTTCTCCAATTAACGAAAAAAAATCAACTCAATATTTGCAAACAGTACTAAAT
>JAUVKD010000101.1 GCA_030596385.1 Methanosarcinaceae archaeon
GAAAAGTGTAAACGATGTTATGGACCTAATTTGCACTTGAAGTGTAAACGATGTGTTGAGCCTTTTTATGTAAGCGATGTTATGAGCCTTTCCACTTATTACTATGACTATTTGTATAGCTGCTATTGCTAAAGAGGATGAAAAAGAATATATTATTTTTTCAACAGATCACATGGTAACAACAAACATGGGTCAATATGAACATAGTATTCATAAATATTCAAAACTCAATAAAAACACTATTGCAATGTTAGCGGGACAAGTATTGTTATTTGAAGATTTAATTAGAGTAAACGATGATTGTATCGATTATGTACAAATGAAAGTGGAAATATTCAAAAATTTCAAGAAAAAAAGGAAAGAAATCATCGAAAATGAAATTTTCAACGTGTTTGGAATTGATGATGATTTTTTTATCAATTCTCTACGAAAAGAAATACCAAATCCTTACATAAATAGCATATTAGAAAGTGTGGCAGAATTCAAATTAAAAACATCGATTTTACTAATTGGTTTTTTAGATTCAAAAGCACAAATCACGAATATAGAAGAAAGTGGAATAATTGATTTTAGATCTATGAATTTTCATGCAATAGGATCAGGCGCTATTCAAGCCGTAAATACTTTATTATTTCAAAAACATTCAAAAACAAACCCACTATTGACTACAATATATAATGTATTCAAAGCCAAAAAAAACGCCGAAGTCAGTGAAGGAGTTGGCAAAGAAACTGAACTTTTGATCTTAAAAGAAGATGGTATCCACCAACTTTCCAGCGATGATTTGAGTATTCTATTAAATATCTACATGGAAGAACTTCAATATGGTAAAAACGACGAAAGATTAAATGAAATAAAAATTGGAGGCAGATAAATGTTTACTGAGAGGAAAGAAGTGAGTGATTATTATCCATTGAAAGAGAAATTCTTAAACGAGTTGAGTAAAGGAATTCAAATCGATTCATATAAAAGAAATGAACAAATGCTGCGTAAATCATTAAGTAAACAAATCAAAAATGGAGATCTATTTTAATATAGCACAGCCCAGTAAGGCTTCCTGTTTTAGTGTGCTAACCTGCTTGCAGATGTGTCAATTCTGCTATGTTTTTTTGTGTAGAAAATTATAATTCTGTATGTATAAAGTAGGTGTACCGACTTAATACACAAACCTGATCCAAGCGAAACCACTAAATACAATGCACCCCAATTGTTCGTATAGAGACGAAGAGAACAATGCTTGAATTATTTTCCTTCCTAACGCTATATTCAAGACAAACCCCTCTAACCAATTTTTCCATCAAATCTCTTCGTCTCTACCCACCCAACCAGTACCAAACTTTTCATTAAACGTAACATCATCAACACCCTTACGTGTAGATATGCGCTCTTTTTCAACCGGACACCCGATTGCCAACACCGCCATAAGTTCCAACGAATCCGGGGCATCAAGAATCGAATTAACCTTTTCTTTCCGGTTCAGTATCTCACCAAGCCACACCGCCCCGAGTTCCAATTCGCAGCATACAAGCAGCATATTCTGGATCGAGGCGCCAATCGCCTGGACATCCTTCATATAATTGTACTTTGCATCATGGTTCAGAAAAACAACAATCAAAAGCGGGGCGCCTTGCACCACATTACTGTAATGCGTGCATGTTGCGATCTCCTCTATCGTCTCGCAATCCTGCACCACAATATAGCGCCACGGCTGATTATTCAAACCGGATGGCGCCCACCTGCCGGCATCAAGAATTGTGTTGATATCGTCTTTGCTGATAGGGGCACCAGTGAAATCACGAACACTTCGTCGTGATCGTATCGTATCAATAATTGTGGACACAGGCATAACTCCAAAAAAATAAAAACAAGCTGTCATGTAGCAAAACACGACGGGATTTAAATTCACTACACTAAAACTTTAAACTTCATTCTTCATTAAGTTCGCTGTTAAGCCATGGCATCATTGCCCTGAGTTTCTTACCAACGACCTCAACCGGGTGTTCTCTTTCCTGACGTTCCATTGCAGTAAGCACAGCCTTGTTGGTCTGTCCCTCAAACACAAACTCACGTGCAAACTCGCCGTTCTGGATCCGTTTTAGTGCATCACACATTGCCTCGCGGGATTGTTCGTTGATTATCTTCGGACCGACCGTAAGACCGCCGTATTCAGCCGTGTTGGATACTGAATACCACATCTTTTCAAGTCCGCCTTCATGTATCAGATCAACAATAAGTTTCAACTCGTGCAGTGTCTCAAAGTATGCCATTTCCGGCTGGTATCCTGCCTCAACCAAAACCTCAAATGATGTCTTGATAAGTGATGTAACACCACCGCAAAGATCAACCTGCTCACCGAAAAGGTCAGTCTCGGTCTCCTCACGGAAAGTTGTCTCGATAACACCTGCACGTGTACATCCGACACCTTTTGCATGTGCAAGTGCCATATTATGTGCCTTACCTGTCGCATCCTGGAATATTGCAATAAGTCCGGGCACGCCTGCGTTTTCCTTGTATGTTCTTCTGACAAGGTGTCCCGGGCTCTTTGGAGCAACCATATAGACATCCACATCTTTTGGCGGCACTATTTGGTTATAGTGGATATTAAAACCATGTGAAAACACAAGCGCATTTCCGGTTTCCAGTCCTTGTTCGATCTCAGCATAGTACACCTTTGATTGAACTTCATCAGGAAGCAATATCTGGATAACATCTGCCGCTTTTGCAGCGTCGGCAACAATCATGACTTTAAGTCCGTCATTCTCAGCTTGTGCCCATCTTGTGCTTTTTTCCCTGAGGCCGACAATAACATTCAAACCGGAATCACAAAGGTTTTGTGCCTGAGCATGTCCCTGACTACCGTAGCCCATAACTGCTATTGTCTTACTATTAAATACGCCAAGATCGGCGTCTCTATCATAATATATCTGTACCATTTATATGCCTCTTTATTTTTTAGTATTTGCCGGGTTGGCATTAATAATGAAATTCACAAATTACCAAAGTTGGTTATTGTGATGTGTAAATACCTGTTCATTCGTAATTTGCGCCTCGCAGAGTTAAATATCCATGAAAAAACTATCAAACCCACGCAAGTTAATTATTTACATCAACATTACCAACCACATAAAGTACTTATTGATTTACATTTTATATGTGATGAACTCTAGTACTGGTTTCCCTCACTATTATATTTGTTCATCTATTTTATTTTCCAACCTCTTAGTCTTTTTGGTTGTATCTCTTCCATTTATTTAATTATTGACAACTATTAAGTCCATTGATAACGTTTATGTATGGCTGAATATTTACGAATTGTATGCGAGGAATGAGAATCAAATCTAATATGACTGAATTGTACTATGAAAATAGGTTTTGGAACAGCCTGTATTGAAATATTTATTGCAAATACTCTATTGAGACTACACATTAGATAATATTAACCGAAAAATGTTTAATACGATACAGACATTTGCTACCAGACAAGGAGGTAGCATAATATGGCTGCTATTCCAAAAAAAACAGATACAACTGCCAAAATAAGAATAAAACCAATATATTTAATCCTTGGAAGCGGAAGCATTGGATTTGCTGTCGCAAAGGAACTCCGGGAACTTGATAAAGATCTTGTTATTATTGACAAGGACGAGCAAAAAGTAGAGACTTTGCGTGAAGATGCATACGAAGCTGTTGTTGGTGATATCAGGGATCCTGAACTGTTAAATCAGGTCAATACCAAAAATCTCACTGCAATATTGATATTGAGCTCCGACATTGAAGCAAACAAGGCAGCACTTGTAAATATCAAAAAAGCCGTTTCATCTGAGGTATATATCGTTTCAAGAGCAGCGGATATCATAAACAGACAAAAGATGGAAGCACTTGGGGCAGACCTTGTACTTATGCCATCCAAACTTGTTGCATCATCGCTTGCAAGGTCCCTTGAACGTGCTGAATCGCTACGTCGCGGAAACAAATTATCGCAATGGTTAAAAGATATCAATAACAAAAAACTTGCTATTGTGATTCATGATAATCCTGACCCCGATGCCATATCAAGCGCATTTGCACTCAAGGAGATTGCAATGAGCGTTGGAACTGAGTCATCTATATTATATCACGGAGAGATCGGTCATCAGGAAAACAAGGCATTCGTAAATCTTCTTGGAATTGACCTTGACCGGATGGAAGAGCATGATATTTCGGATTTCGGCAAGATCGCACTTGTTGATTGTGCTATACCAGGCTCCAATAATATGGTTCCGCCAGATTTACATGTGAGCATCGTTATCGATCATCATCCGTTAGGTGAAGTGGAGATCGATGCTGAATACGCCGATGTGCGTCCCAATGTGGGAGCAACGGCTACAATCCTTACAAAATACCTTCAGGAACTAAATATTGATATTACTACTAATTTAGCAACTGCCCTTTTGTACGGAATAAGAACAGATACACAGGATTTTAAACGAAACACTGACCCTGCAGATCTTTCAGCAGCATCATTTTTGTACCCGCTATCCGACCATGAGATACTTGAACAGTTAGAACGCCCATCAATGTCTATTGAGACACTGGACGTTCTTGGTGATGCCATAGTAAACAGGCAGGTTATCGGCAGTTATCTTCTTACAAATGTAGGAACAATACGTGATCGTGACACGCTGCCTCAAGCTGCTGATTATTTACTTAACCTTGAAGGAATTTCCACTTCAATAGTGTTTGGCGTATCCGAAGATAAGATATTTATTTCGGGCAGGAGCCACGATATAAGGATTAACCTGGGGGATGTCATGAAAAGGGCATTTGGTGATAAGACCGGAGGTGGACATGCAACAGCCGCAGCAGCACAGATCCCGCTCGGAGTATTTAGCGCCTCAAAGGATAGGCAGACATTACTGCGTCTTGTTAATGAAGCGATTACGAAGAAGTTTTTAAGCGTAGTCGGGGCAGAGGAATCCGAAGAATAGGATTCCAATTATCGTATTTGTATAGATGGTTTCGATAAAATCTCGATGCACAGTTCAAATTGCAGATTCCGTGCAGCAATACACCGGGTAGCCGGAGGTCGTTGCTGACCTAAACCCTCTAAGGAACGAACTTGCAAATTTGCCGAATAAGAAAGAGCGATTACTCGCCCTCCCTCTTCTAAGAACCGGACTTGTAACTTTCATTACATCCGGCTCAAGCCTTC
>JAUVKD010000147.1 GCA_030596385.1 Methanosarcinaceae archaeon
AATGGATACAAAGTTGAGATCATATTAGCCTGTACTGCAATTGAGAGCATTGCATTATTCACAGGTTTGATATCTTCGGTAAATGCACCAACAAAGCGCCTGGTATCTGCTTTTTTAGTATCTGTACCCGTTATATATGTCCTGAATGTCATAAGAGATGCGTTTGTAATAATCGCAAACGGGGAACAATGGTTTGGTGAAAATAGTTTCTGGATAGCCCACAATGTAATTGCAAAAGCAGGTTCGGGTATTGCGTTATTTTTCATAGCATATGCCGTACTAAAGATATTGCCCGAACTTTTAGACTTGATCGAAGGATTATGGAAGTTAACAACTGAATATCTTAATACTGTTATACAAAGAATTACAGGGAACCATTAAATGCTTGCAAAAGGTTCGACCCAATGGATTTTCACAGTTTTGATGTTTACATTTATAAGCGGAGCTGGTGCATATTTAACCAAAAATCCATATATGGAATTTGCAACATACATTGGAGTTATATCTGTTGTTTTTTTATTGCGTTTTTTCAGGGATCCTGAAAGGAATGTTAAGATATGTAGAAACTGTATGGTTGCACCTGCTGATGGAAAAGTAATCGACATAAGGGAAAGAACAGTATGCATTTTCATGAATTTTCAGGATGTACATGTGAACAGAACACCATTGACAGGCACAATTCGCAATATCGAACACAAAAAAGGAGGATATATCCCTGCATTTTATAAAGATTCTGACAGAAACGAACGCAATGAAATCATCATTGATACTGAATATGGCGAAGTGAGTGTCACACAGATAGCAGGTACTGTCACGCGCAGGATCATCACATATGTAAAAAAAGGAGATATCACGCAACAGGGCCAGAGATTTGGCATGATACGATTCGGTTCACGTGTGGATGTTACAATTCCTGATGTATTTGATATATTATGTGAAAAGGGAGATAAAGTCTATGCCGGAGAAACTGTGATCGCAATGAAAAATACAGTAATTGAGGGGAATATATAATATGTTACGGGCACTCAACATCCCTGATATTGTTACACTATCAAATGCATTATTTGGTATGGGAGCAATGATTTCAGCATCCAATGGGCGTTATGATTTTGCATGTATACTGCTGTTGATTGCAGCAGTTGCCGATGGTGTTGATGGTTATCTTGCACGACGCCTGACAAGCAGTGAATTTGGTGAGGCGGTGGATTCACTTGCAGATGTGATCTCTTTTGGTGTAGCCCCTACATTTGTTGTATATTTTGCATATGGCACACTGCATCCATATCTGATAGGCTTGGTAGTATGCTTGTATAGTGTTTGCGGGATTCTCAGGCTTGCAAGATTCAGTTCCATACATAATACCAAACATGATTTTGAAGGACTCCCGATAACAGCAGGATCAGTCATGATCACATCTTATCTGTTAATAAATGAAAAGTACATAACTGTCTACTCAGTAGTTGCTCTTGTGATCATTATCTCGTTTCTCATGATCAGTACATTCACATATCCAAAATTAAGCAACATCAAAACCATGGCACCGGTATCTTTGGTCTTTGGACTGGTCATCACATCGTTTTTCATAAATATGGAGTATACACCACTATTTTCGCTTGTGCTTTTCCTGGCAATGGTGCTATATGTGTCATACCCTATTATAAATATTAATAAGATGTTCAATGAGGATTAAAATGAATGACGTCAGCGTTATTACGGATAGAGATAATGCATTGTTCGAAGCAGGAATAAAACTTGGTGCATTGTATCATCAGTTTACAGGTTCTCCTGTTAATCTTAAAACGGTGAAAAGCCTTGAGCATGCGATTGAGCAGAGTATTTCTGTTCAGCCTTTTGTTGAAGACATAACTGTTTCAATTAATAGGGATATGATACGCTTGAGTCTGAACAATAAGTTCGGATACTGTGAACTTGGGGGACGCA
The DNA here is from genome assembly GCA_030596385.1 of Methanosarcinaceae archaeon. Classification (GTDB taxonomy): domain Archaea; phylum Halobacteriota; class Methanosarcinia; order Methanosarcinales; family Methanosarcinaceae; genus Methanovorans. The sequence continues at coordinate 1,942 of JAUVKD010000147.1, forward strand.
TGCTTGATGTCAGGATAACTGTTCGGTATGGTTCGAAAAGTGTGCAAGTTGCACTCGTGTTTAATGAGGAAGCTGAGTATCCGCTGATGCGAATTATAACTGTGGAGTAGCTATTTTAGATAGTGAGGTATCGGATTGGCATGTTGCAGATGCTTTTATGTGTATTGTCATCAAGTTTGTATCCATACATTCGCCAGATACACATTTACCAGCCACAGATAAATTATAGAACATGTGATCCCTCGCAGGTGATGTAAGTTAATATTTTTACAGATTGGTAAAAAAGTCAAACCAAATATTATAACGGCACATCAATATCACATGAAAGATGCAGGATGCGGTTATTAAGATAAGAAAATGCTTGCTGACGCTTGCATTTATCTAATGTACAAAAAATTATACATTTGGCATATCAAGGACAACTTTGTAAACATTGCGATAGCATATTAATGAATTCAACTATAATTACGCAGATACTTTCCGATGATACGTTAATATTTTTGCTATTGTTTATCGTTAATATTTCCGGTGAAATGTGATGAGAATAAATATGGATTGTGTTGGGTGCGGGCAATGCGTAATCGTTTGTGAAACCGATGCTATTAAAGTTAAGGGAAGAGCAGTAATTACAGGAGATTGCATTGAATGTGGCGTATGTGCCAGATATTGTCCGGTTAAAGCCATTGAGGTGTCAGTATGAATGCTGTGCCCAAACCCAGAGTGATAGTTATTGGTTCCGGGCTTGGTGGATTTTTAAGCGCAGCAAAACTTGTACAATCCGGCTACGAAGTAGAAGTGTTTGAGCGGTTGCCAATTATTGGCGGTCGATTTACCAATACAAAATATAGGGGATTTAGCTTATCGACAGGTGCGCTTCATATGATTCCTCACGGACCTGCCGGACCACTGGCACAAATGCTGAAAAGTCTGGGTGTTGATGTGAACATTGTGCGCTCTGACCCCATGGCATTAATACGCCTGCCTGCAAAAAAAGGAGATACTGATTATACAAACGGATACAAAGACATTCTTTTCAGGGATTTTTCAAAACCTCTATCTGCAACCAATAAGTTGAAAATCACGGTTTTGACTATTGTTACTAAAATATTTCCGCCCAAAAAAGGTTCACTTGAAGAATGGTTTACCCGCTATATTAAAGACGAATGGTTGGTCAAACTTGCAGATTCATTCTGCGGATGGTCTTTAAGTTTAAAAGGTGCTGATATATATACAAAAGAAGCGTTTATGATATTTTCAAACCTTTACCGATATAGTGGCCCAGGTATCCCTATTGGAGGATGTAAAGCAATTATCGATGCACTTGCAGATATTATTACATTGAACGGAGGCATAATACATACAGGTGAAGATGTTTCCGGTATACTGGTCAAAGATGGTCGGGCAGTCGGTGTTACGGTCAATGGTAGCAAATATACCTGTGACATAGTCATTAGCAACATAGGGCACATTGAAACAAATCGTCTTTGCATGAATATTAAGACGTCAGGAGAATACCTGCAATATCTTGAACAACTTAAAAAAATAAAGCCATCAGCAGGTGTTAAGATATGCCTGGCTGCCGATGAGCCTTTGATCGGGCATGGGGGAGTACTGCTTACACCATATGCAAAAAGGATAAATGGCATCAATGAAGTCACAAATATTGATCCGAACCTTGCACCACCAGGTAAGCATCTTGCTGTTTCCCACCAGTGTGTACAATGGAACAAGCTCAACGAACTTGAACACGAGATCGATCTCGGATTACAGGATATTGAAGATATATTTGCCGGAAAGAAATATGAAATATTGTTAATACAATCTCATTCAGGTGAATGGCCTGTCAATAGATCTGCATCAGGTTTTGATGTCAATGTCAAAAATGCAACTCCTGTCAAAAACCTTTTTATTGTTGGCGATGGGGCAAAAGGCGAGGGCGGAATTGAAGTAGAGGGCATTGCACTTGGTGTGGCAAATACAATGAAAATGATTTTATGAATGGAAAAAACATAGAAAATGGAAGCGAGTATACAAAGTCAAAACATTCCGGGCTACACATTGTGAATTTATTACCGAATACTTCATATAACTTATACGTGGATTAGCACGCCCATGCAATGAGTATTCATAACGATTATTCGTTAACTATGTGGGTAAATTATAAATATAAGTATTACATCTATTTGGTTGGTGATTGAATGTCCACAGAAATCGTTCAGATTGTTTCCCATGTAAAGGGGGAACTGAAATCTCAAAAAGTAAAGGTATCGCCCTAT
>JAUVKD010000064.1 GCA_030596385.1 Methanosarcinaceae archaeon
AAAGGGGAGTGTTTTTGACTATATCAATTATAGAGTAAGTAAAAGTATTAAAATGCCATCTCTCGCAAAATTGATAGAGACAAAAAAGTCTTCTGGAAATGGTTGTCAAGATAATGGTTTGGGAATTGATAAGTTATAGTTTCCAGAACTTAGAGAATGCGGTAATATATTGACAGATTAGTGGAAATGCATTTGTTGATTTTCGGAATTACCAATCATTTTGAAGAGGATACCATTTATCTGTATTTTCAAGTATATTCACTGATTACCTATGTACGACGCAATAATCATTGGCACCGGCCCGGCAGGTGCAACAGCCGCCCGCTGCACAGCAGCAGCGGGGCTTGATACATTGATCGTTGAAAAAGAGATACTTCCAAGAGTGAAAATATGTGGCGGTGCACTATCCGAATATGCACTATCGAATCTTGGTATAAGACTTCCACACTCGTTAATCGAGCGTGAATGCTTCGGTGCAAGGATCAGGTACGGGATATCTAGCCTTGAATCAGAGACACGCGAGCGTCTCAGTGTGATGGTATCTCGTGATAGACTTGATCATCATCTGACAATGCTTGCAGTTGATGCCGGTGCAGAACTCATGGAAGGGGTGCGCGTACGGTCAGTACACACAGACGGGGACTGCGCTATTGTGGAAACCACAAAAGGCATTTTCAGATCAAAGGTTGTTATTGGTGCCGATGGTGTAAACAGCGTATGCGCAAAGAATGTGAGACCATCATTTACACCACAGGAAATCAATTTTGCGCTTGAGGCAGAAATTCCTGCATCAAATGAGCGCATAGATGAGTATATCCTAAACAAAGGGGAATTTCATTTTGGTGTTGTTCCAAGAGAGTACGGCTGGGTGTTTCCAAAAGATGGGCACTTCTCTGTAGGAATTGCCACCAAGATCATGGGTTTTTCGCGACCTATGGATGCTTATCGGACTTTTATTAAAGGACTTGGGTTTGATTATGTAAAACCAAGTGGGCATTTCCTTCCTGTCGGAGGCATTGACCGGAAAACATACGCAAATCGTATATTGCTTGTCGGGGATGCAGCCGGATTTGTTGATGCATTTTTGGGTGAGGGAATGGCGTATGCAATCGCTTCTGGGAATCTGGCAGCCGAAACTGTTATTGATGCATGTCAAAATGATGATTTTTCACAGGGATCGCTTTCCTCTTACCACAAACGATGTATGAATTCTTTTTTGCCGAACCTTAAATATTCGTACATATTTTCTAAAATATTCTATCGATACCCTGATCTATCATTCAGGATACTGGTAAACAATGAACCAGTGTTAAACAAATTCATTCACCTTGCCACTGGCAGTCTGGGATATCTTTCGTTAATGAAATGGATTACAACGCATTTGCCATATTATGCGGCGACATTTATGTGGAAATAATGTATTTAGATGTATAGTAATTTGAAGCTGCTATTTCAAATCACTACGTAAACTCAATGTGTTGGGGTATAAAACACGCATAAATTTGAGTTGCTTTTGTATTATGCATTGGATCTGAATTTGAATCTTAATCATAGTCTTAATCCATAATTGTGTCCAATTAAATTTTGATACGGTAAGTTATCCTTAAATTGTGTGTTTAAATGATCAGAGAGTGTAGAAACATGGATAAACTGAAGATATGTCCAAGATGGAATTCGGGACTGAAAATGAACGATGATAATGTATAGATTTGTAGTATCTGTAAATATTGGACCAAAAAAGGTACTGTAAGGCTTGATTCAATAATGTTCTTCGCATGAGGTGGTTATTATTTAAAAAGTTGTCAATAAAATATGCACGAAATGTAAAAGTTTGCTTAAACGGCATGTAATCGGATCGAATATCCTAACTATTGCAGACACCGCGGATGTGTGACATCTGTTTTATAAGTATAAATATAAGTATAAACATTAGCATTTTTTGTAACTATTTAGCCATAGTTAAAACCGGATATCGATAGCGAAAAACCTCATATTTGTGGACATGTCAGAACATTTGTTGGTTTTTAATACTGAGTTACAGTATATCGATTTTAAAGGTATTTGACAATTATATGCTATTATCTATTTGAAGAATATTCAGTCTAACGATGACGTTTATGTGTGGCTGAATAGTTACAAAATAACTATATAGTATGTTTATATTTTAACGCAACTGAAGGAGTATTATGTTACTAATCGGAGAAGCATTAATAGGCGAGGAACCAGAACTCGCACACGTTGATCTTATGATCGGCGACAAGGAAGGCCCTGTAGGCCAGGCATTTGCAAACGGAATGACACAACTCTCAGCCGGGCACACACCTTTGCTATCAGTTATCCGTCCGAACCTGCCTACCAAACCATCTACACTGATCGTGCCAAAGGTCACGGTAAAGAATATGGATCAGGCAGCACAGATATTCGGTCCGGCACAGGCTGCTGTTGCCAAGGCTGTGGCTGATGCTGTAGAGGAAGGATTAATCCCAAAAGACCAACTTGAAGACCTTGTAATTATAGCAAGTGTATTCATTCATCCCCAGGCAACCAGTTACAACAGGATATACAGGTATAATTATGGAGCAACAAAATTGGCACTCAAACGCGCACTTGAAGGTTTCCCCGATATTGATACCGTACTCGATGAAAAAGACAGGGCAGCACACGCCATCATGGGATTCAAGGTTACAAGACTCTGGGATGCCCCTTATCTTCAGGTTGCACTTGATAATCCAAACCTTGGTGCAATACTCAATGTTATCAAACAGTTGCCAGACAGTGACCACCTGATACTGGAAGCCGGCACGCCGCTTATCAAACGTTATGGTATAGATGTCATATCAAAACTCAGGGATTCAAAACCTGATGCATTCATTGTTGCAGACCTTAAGACCCTTGATACGGGAAACCTTGAGGCTCGTATGGTTGCTGATGCAACCGCTGATGCTATTGTTGTTTCAGCACTCGCACCTATCGCAACGATAAATAAAGTGATCGAGGAAGCACACAAGACCGGAATCTATGCAATTATGGACACTCTAAACCAGCCTGATCCCGTATCCATATTAAAACAACTCGATGATCTGCCTGATGTTGTCGAACTGCACCGCGCGATCGATATAGAGGACACGGAACACGCATGGGGAAGTATTGAAGGCATAAAAGCATTGTCTCCAAAAATACTTGTGGCAGTTGCTGGCGGTGTCCGTGTTGACACTATCCCTGATGCACTTGGTGCTGGTGCCGATATTCTTGTGGTTGGAAGAGCAATTACCAATGCAAAGGATGTCAGACAGGTAGCAGAACAGTTCATCGAAGGTTTGAACAAGCCAGAGATCGATCAGTTCAGGATAATGACCGATTTCTAATTACGTGTGATCTATCACACGTTATTTTTTAATAGTATATAATTTATAAAATTATATAGTCCGAGTTAATCCGAGGATAGCGAGGATTTTCTCGTTTTAGTTTTTAATAATTGTTCTATATTTCACAAGGAGGAGTTTAAAAGTGGGTTCAACATTAATAGTTCTAAATCTTAAGACATATCTTGAGGGGACAGGCGAAGGTGCAGTAAAGATGGCACAGGCTTGTATGAATGTTGCAGAGTCGGCAGGTGTAATGATTGGGATTGCTCCGCAATTTCCAGATATCTATCGTGTTGCATCACAGGTTGACATTCCCGTGTTCTCCCAGCACCTTGACGGTGTCGGCGCAGGAGGTTTTACAGGACATGCATTTGCGCAGTCAATAAAAGATGCCGGAGCAATTGGCACGCTAATAAATCACTCAGAGCGGCGCCTGACGCTTTTAGACATCGATGCATCCATCACATCTGCAAAAGGTGCAGGGTTAACTACAATTGTATGTACCAACAACATCGCAACAACTGCCGCCGCCGCTGCGCTCACACCGGATTACGTTGCAATAGAACTGCCAGAACTTATCGGCAGTGGGATTCCAATTTCAAAGGCAGAACCCGAAGTCGTTACCGGTTCGGTTGATGCAGTTAAAAAGATCAATCCCGCTGTAAAAGTATTGTGCGGTGCAGGGATTAAAAAAGGTGAAGATATGAAAGCTGCACTACATCTCGGTTCAGTCGGTGTTTTACTGGCATCTGGGATTGTAAAAGCGAAAGATCCAAAGGCTGCGCTTGAAGACCTTGTGAGTTTGATCTAACTGTCATCTGTTTGTGTTTATTTGTTTATGATCTTGATTGAACAATTCAACACAGATGGAATTCAACAGTCTTTATTTATTTATTTATTTATCAGGGGGTAATCTGTAACAAAAATTCCCGGATTTTTTCCTTATCTTAGCATACGGAACATCAATATTTCGGTCAATTGTCATTTGATGAAAGACCAATATGCAGATAAGGTTGAAGAAAATTGGTCCCGGATCTTAAGACCAATCATTTGTTTTTACGATCCTTCATATATTCAGAAAAACCAGAATTAAGCAAAACATAAATCCCGCACATAAAAGTGATGAATCCGAATTTCATGGGATATATTAATTCACCTTTTATTATCAACAGTACACCTGTATGTAATACGATCAAACCGATGAGAAATGTTACAAACTGGCGAACTGTTGCAGTTTTATAAAATATAGCAGAGGCAAACCAGGTCCCTGTCCCGAAATAAATAAATGGTATTCCATACCTTCCACTCATATTTATCGCAATGCCGGCAAGTAGGAAAACGCCGCCAAGTAATATCAGAAAATGTTGTTTTTTAAATCCTTTCATTTTTTCAAGCTCACCCGTTAAAAAATCATTTTTGTGTTGCTCTGTGGTATTGTACTTGAGTATTATAGTATTAATCCTTATGCCGCATGTTGAGGAGATTTTGTCTTATGCATAAATTTAAGTCTTGTATTTTAAGTATGTGCTCTAAAATATCATCGCAATCGGGTAGGATAAAACATATAATATATGGAATATTTGTATTTATTGATGATTTGAATAGGGTGAAAAATATGAAACTTGAACAAATACTAAAAGATAACAAAGCTGAAGGTAATGAAAAACATCTTCCTGTTATTGAGATCGGTAAAGATCACGGAAAAAACGAGATAGATGTTGTACGGGTATTTGTAGGTAAGGAAGTACCGCATCCAAATACGATAGAGCACCACATTGCATGGATTGAATTATACGGAGTGAAACAAGATGAACAGGTGATTGATCTTGGCAGGGTGGAATTTGCACCTGCATTTACAAACCCAAATGTTCGATTTCAGGTACCTGTTACGGAATTTAAGGCTTTTTGTGCACTTTCTTATTGTAATGTCCATGGCTTATGGCAAAATTGTATGGAGTTATAGTCAAATCAAGGTGATACAATGACAACACAAAATAACCTGAAAGAAGCTTTTGCCGGAGAGTCGCAGGCGAATAGGAGATACCTTGCTTTTGCAGAAAAGGCTGAACAGGAAGGATATACTTCAGTAGCAAAATTATTCAGGGCAGTGGCAGCCGCCGAGACTGTCCATGCTTTAAACCACCTGCGGGTAATGGGTGCAATAGGCAGTACTGCCGAGAACCTGAAAACTGCGATAAAAGGAGAGAATGAAGAGTTCCAGAAAATGTACCCGGAATTTATAGAAGAGGCAAAAAAAGAAAAGGCAGCAGATGCAGTAATCCTGAGCTTTGATGTAGCTAATAAGGTTGAAGAGATCCATTCAGGCTTATATAATGAAGCTCTGGATAACCTCGGAAAAAACAAGCAAGTTGAATATTACGTTTGCCAAATATGTGGTAATACGGTAGAAAACAACCCGCTTGATAGATGTCCTATCTGTAATGCACCGAGTAAAATGTTCAAGAAGATTGACTGAGGTGTCAATATATGCCTAAACTTACAATAATATACGGAACCGGAACCGGAAATACCGATAAAATTGCAAAGGCTATTGAAGATGGAGCAAAAAATGCAGGGATGGAAGTAACCATGAAAAAAGTGGATTTGGGTACTCCGGTTGACATTAAAAATGCAGATGCTATAGCTGTAGGTTCTGCCACATATAGGGGAGCAGCCATGCCCAGCGTTATCAATTATATAAAGGAAA
>JAUVKD010000171.1 GCA_030596385.1 Methanosarcinaceae archaeon
CAACTGATACAGGCGGGGATATTCCAGAGCCAGATCCTGAAATTATAGAATCGCTCTATCGTGGAATACGTAATGTTGCACCGGAATTACATGTGCTGCACATGGATAACGCAAATCCGGCAACAATCGCCGCATATCCTGAAAAGTCGCGTGCGATAATGAAAACAATTATCAAATACCATACATCCGGTGACGTTGCTGCGCTTGGTATGGAAAGTGCAGACCCGAAGGTCATAGATGCAAATAACTTAAAAGCGATGCCGGAAGATGTATTCGAAGTGATCGAACTGATAAATGATATAGGAAGTATTCGTGGAGCAAATGGGCTTCCGGAGTTATTACCCGGTTTGAATTTCGTGCACGGATTAAAGGGTGAAACTAAAAGGACTTTTGAGATGAATTACGAGTTCATGAAAAAAATCCTTGATGCAAATCTTCTTGTCAGGCGCATAAATATCAGACAGGTCATGTCATTTCCGGATACCCCTATGTTTGGCAATGATGAACTTGTCAAAAAACACAAAAAACTATTTTTAAAGTATAAGCAAATGGTACGAAAACACATTGATCTTCCGATGCTCCGGAAACTTGTACCCAATGGTACTATTCTTTCGGATGTTATGTGTGAAGTCAGCGATAATATGACCTTCGGGCGTCAACTGGGATCGTATCCATTGCTTGTAGGCATTCCTGCAAAACTTCCGGCTGGCAGGTTTATTGACGTAACAGTTACCGGACATGGATACCGCTCAATTACAGGTATCCCGTATCCTCTTGAGATCAATTGTGTTTCAATGAAATTGGTTCAGGAACTTCCGGGTGCTGGAAAAAAACAGGCAGCAAAGATTATTAGTGGTGTGCCGTATGAAAGTGAACAGGATTTTTTGGATAAGAACAGGTCAGGACAGGATTTACTCAAATATATTACGATAACATAAGCAATTCGGATACTCAACACATGCATAATCAGGCATTACTTCTGAAAACTGAATTGTCGGACACTACTATTCATCTGCATTTACAAAAAACGATGTAAGGGGACTTTACTAAGGGGTTGATGAAAAATAAGGTAGTAAATTTTAAAGATGAAAACATAAATAAACGCAAATGAACGCAGATTTATTGTCAGATAGTATGGTTATATTTCGATAAGTTATTTTTCGGTAATACCTAAGCCTAACAAATATAATTTCACAAATTTTATACAATAAAGAAATGTTTATTTAATTATAGATGCTTTATCGTGATATCACAGATATCATATTTTTTAATTAATACGAGGCGCATAAATGTTACCTGAAGATGATCTTAATATCATAATAAAGGAGATGGGTAGAGAACCGAATCCGGTTGAACAGGGCTGTTTTTTGAATTTATGGAGCGAGCATTGCTCATACCGTTCAAGTGCACCGCTGCTAAGGACCTTTACATCGACAGGCGACTGCGTGGTTATAGGTCCCGGAGATGATGCAGCCATTGTCAGAATAGGGAATGGATGGGTGCTTGCGATCGGAATGGAAAGCCACAATCACCCCTCGTATGTTGATCCGAATAACGGCGCAGCCACAGGAGTTGGCGGAATCGTGCGCGATATAATCTCAATGGGTGCGCGCCCAATTGCACTCATGGACCCTTTGTACTTCGGACCGCTTGACAGCCCAAAAAACATTTACTTGTTCGAGCACATTATTGAAGGTATTGCAGGATATGGCAACTGCATCGGCGTGCCGATTGTAGGCGGTGAGGCATATTTTGACGAATCGTACAGCGGCAATCCTCTTGTGAATGTAGTGTGTATAGGGCTGGCGCGTGAGGAAGATATTGTAACAGCATGCGCACAAAAAGCAGGTAATAAGATAATACTCATGGGTTCTACAACAGGGCGTGACGGCCTTGGGGGTGCATCATTTGCATCACGCGATCTCTCTGTGAGCGCGGAAGCGGAAGACCGCCCGAGTATTCAGGTGGGGGATCCGTTCACAGAGAAGCTGGTGATCGAAGCCACGCTTGAGGCTGTCAAGAAAGGATATGTGAAGGCCTGCCGTGATCTTGGTGCAGCAGGGCTTGCAGGTGCAAGTTCTGAGATGGCATCGAAAGGGAATCTGGGTCTGTATATCATTGCCGATAATGTGATACTCCGCGAGACCAACATGACACCATACGAGATCCTTATCGCTGAATCACAGGAGCGTATGGTGCTGGAAGTTGAACCTGGTGACGTGGATGCTGTGCTTGATATTGCTAAAAAGTATGATCTGAATGCAAGTTTGATAGGGGAATTTACAGAAAGGCAGTATTACACTGTTGAGTTTGAAGGCGAGATCGTTACAGATATTCCGATCAAGTTCTTAAATGAGGGGGCACCCACCTTTGAGCGTCCGTCAAGGGAACCTGAACCACGTGAGATAGGTGAAAAACCCTCATTTCCGGATGACTTGAAACAGACGTTGCTGGATGTTCTTTCATCACACAATGTGGCATCAAAGGATTGGATATATCGGCAGTATGACCATGAAGTTCAGATCAGGACTGTTGTAAAGCCAGGTGACGATGCCGGAGTGCTTCGAATCACAGGCACAACCGGACTTGCACTGTCATGCGGCTGCAACCCGCGCCATGCGCTGCTTAACCCGTACAAGGGAGCAAAAGGTGTTATTTATGAAAATGCAATGAACCTCGCAATAAAAGGCGCGCGGGGGGTAGCGATCGTGGACTGCTTAAACTTTGGTAATCCTGAGAGACCAGATATCTACTGGCAGTTCAAACAGGCAATACTCGGACTTGGCGACGGCGCGCGCGAATTGAGTATTCCGGTAGTAGGCGGTAATGTTTCACTTTATAATGAGAGCGGGGAGTTTAATACGGCGATCCTGCCGACCCCATCGATAGGTATGGTCGGGGTAGTGGAGGATGTAACGATCATCCCGCCTGCAACTTTTGTTAATAAAGGGGATACGGTTATCTTTGTCGGCGAGATACGCGATGAATCCGGTGGTTCTGAATATTACAATGTTATCAATATGGGAACAAACGGACACGTTCCGACAGTTCCTGATAATGCCAGTACAATTGTGGATACGCTGATCGCGGTTGTGCGAAGCGGAAAAGTCACTGCTGCGCATGATATTTCACTTGGCGGACTGGCTGTGTCACTTTGCGAGATGTGCGATATAATGGGCGCACAGGTAGACCTGAGTGCGGCCGGCGGCGCTCTTCGCGCTGATGATATCCTGTTTTCGGAATCACATGCATGTGCAATACTTACGACTTCAGAACCGGATTCTGTCATGGATATGTTAAAAGACGTGCCTGCGGTTGTTATTGGTACGGTCGCTGGGGATGGTAATCTTAGAATTGCAGGCAGCGGGTTTGAGGTTTTAATGTCCCGGGATGAGATGGCATGGGCAAGGGGCAGCTTGACAAGATTTATGATGGAATGATCATAAAGGAATTAACATTACATGGTCTTTATGATTATATCACAAGTCACAATTTGAATGGTTGTAATTGTATATGTATGGTCAAATCAGTTCATAAACATGTTTATTTTGTCTGAATCAAAAAACAATACAACTGCCTACGGTGGCGTTATGACAAGAAGTCATATTACAAATTGCCTTATGGCTGCCCCTTTCATACGGGGTAATCCTACTGTGAGGTGCGTCAATGGTAACGTTGGGGTGTTAAGTCCACTGGATAATGTAGTAAAAGTCCGAGAGTCCAATTTGGCTTAACCGCAAGGATAAGGAAACTACAACAATTCCCGTTATGACTTTAAACGTATACAAGCGAAGGTATGTTTTTTAGATATTTCGTGATAATTTCATGATATTAC
>JAUVKD010000142.1 GCA_030596385.1 Methanosarcinaceae archaeon
CTGTGCTCTCTGTGGTTAATTTTCTTTGCCATAATTCATTTCACCAGAATATATTAAAAAGTCTCAGTATTTTAAAAGAAGCATAGATAAGGACGATGCTAGCCGGAACCCTAATGTATTTGAGTCTTATCAAAAGGATGGCATCTGGTGTCTTTACAGTTCTCTTGAAGCATTTGATGATGAAATGAATGAGCGGGAAAAACAAAGTGATCCCATTCCAAGAGAGGAACTTGTCAGGGAACACTGGAAAATACATCCAAATATAGGTTAGTCAGGCCGGTTCGAATAATCGTTAGTCGTATTAAAAGGTGATATTATGCCCCATGTTATGGAAATGCTTGGAAAAGCAAAAGTTGTTGTGGAAAATGGTAAAGTGGTAGAGGTCGGTGAGCCGCAGGTTGAGTGGTGTCCGATCTTTGATAAGGTGCACGGAATTAAGAAAATAACATCTGAAGAGGTCAGAAAAAATATGGAATTCCGAATTTCAGACTTTGGTATGTTCACGGACAAACGTCAGCTGGAACTTGAGGTCTTTGTGGGATTCGGGGTATCCGAAATTATGATGACCGGCCTCCGGCGAGGTCTTCTTGATACAACCGTGACGGTTTGTGATGGTGCGGGAACCGTGATCACCAATAATCCAAAATTGGTACAGGGTATGGGTGCGAGGATATCGGGTCTTGTTGAAACCGAGCCTATTGACGGCATCATGAATGGCATTGATAAAAATGGCGGGATCGTGCTTGATCCATCTACCGCCCGAATCGATCCGGTCGGAGGAGTCAGGAAGGCTGCAGAATTAGGCTATGAAAAGATTGCTGTGTCAGTAATTGATCCCGATACTGCAAAGGCGCTAAGGGATGTCGAATCCGGGCTTAGTATTGACCTGACGATCATCGGTGCCCATATGACTGGTGTAAGTCGGGATGATGCATTAAAACTGCTTGATCATCTGGATATTATCACAGGCTGTGCATCCAGGAATGTACGTGATCTCATCAAGCCTCTCGCACAGGTCGGAACAGCAGTTCCACTGTTTGCTATTACCCAAAAAGGCAAGGAACTGATGCTTGAACGCGCAAAAGAGGTTGAGAGTCCTGTCTTGATCAATACGATGCCGCTTCCGGTGTTGCCGGAGCATAAGCAACCGCGTGAGCTTGTTTGATCGCGCTTGTCCATGCGGAAATTATAAATTATTGATTAACGTTAGCGAAGGGTGAATTGATGGCACTGTGATAATGAACCGGTAGTTACGGCTTACATTATGGATAGAATAAAGAAGAGAGAGATTATATGGACGAAAAATTGAAGGTATTCTTTGATAAAATTGGAGATGTACTGGATATTGCCATCGGTGAACCAAGAGACGCCATATCCAAAGAGGTAGATAATGACATTGTCGTGCGGATCGATCCCAAAACCGATGAGGTAATAGGATTTACGATTTTAAATTTTGAGAAACGATTCGAACACTTGGACGTGTCTGAAACACTTCCAATAACTGCTACATTCTCAGAGATCGGAAATGCGATAAAGGCTTAAGTTTGGCGAATTGTGGATACGCAAAAACCGTACTGGCACGACCGTACCGTAAGGACGAGCGAAGCGAGGACTGGAGTGTGCGGTGGTGCGGCCCCAAAAATCAAGGAGGATTACTGCGAAGAAAACGAAGCGCCAGCGGAGTTTGATGAGCAGTTATACGACGTCAACTCACCAGTACAAGTTTTGTAAAACCTAAAACCCCACACATCTCCAAGGCGCACTCATCTTTTCTCTAAGTGACATACCATTTTTCAGTTATTTTTTAGACGCTGATCAACGCTGATTTGAGGTTGTATCTGTAAATATCAACAGAAACATCCATGCGGGAATACATAAGATATCCCTCTTCATTTCAAACAGGTTTTTAGTAATTATCACTCCAAAGTCCAGACCCTGTACATCCATGAAATAACGGAGATTCTTGAAGTCGTGATCATAGATATTGTTCTGGTATTTGACTTCTAAAGGCACTACTTTTCCACCGATATCCAACACAATGTCAACTTCATGCTTTTTATTGTCAGTGAAATATGAAATATCTCTTACATCTGCGGATTGTTTGGATTCTTTTAAAGCAAGCAGGTTAGAATTTATCACCGATTCTACCAGTAATCCAATATTCTCATCCTTTATGCTACGTGTCTTAAGCAAAGCATTGCATAGTCCCGAATCGATAACAAAGAGTTTGCGATTTGAGCGTATCCGTTTTTTCATGTTTTTTGAAAAAAGTGACAGGCTTCCGATGAAATAGGTGGATTCAAGATAATAGACCATGTTTATTACTGTATCTGTGCTGATGGAAAGTGCCTGTGCAATCCTATTGTGTGATGTAGTCTGGCAATTGTTTTGGGCGATATAAGTGAGTATATTTTCAAGATATTGGGGGTTTTTAACTTTGTAGAGTGTGGCAATATCACGATATATCGTTTTTTCGACTACGTCACTGATAAGAAGATTCTGCCATGTGCGTATATCATTTGCAGAGTGATATTCGGGATAGCCCCCACTGAGCATGTATTCATTAAAATACAGTACCAGTTCATTCTGGAATTTTGTCAGTTCGAAGGTCGTATCCTTCACATCAAGGTTGAAGATATCTTTTTCGGCAAAAGGCTCAAGAAGATTGCTTCGCCCCTTGAATTTGATAAAATCCCTGAAATTAAGCGGCATGACCTTCAGTTCGGTTATTCTGCCAACAAGAGATTCTTTTGAGTGCTTTAAAAGATGTGTTGCACTTGAACTGGTGACTATAAACTTTATGTTATATTTGAGGTCATAATATCTTTTAAGCCACAATGTCCAGTCGGGAAGGAAATGTATCTCATCAATGAATACGTATAGTTTTTCGACATCACGTATCGGTTTTTTTATAACTTTCTCCAGATATTCGTCAATTATGGTCTTGAGCGGATCGTCCATCATCTTGACCAGGGGGTCGTCCATTGATATGAACAGGACATGCTCTTTTTTTGTGCCGGATCGTAACAGGTGGTCTATCAACTGGTACATGAGAGTGGTCTTTCCCACCCTTCTTGGACCAATGACCGCAGTAATACGCTCCTGATTAAGCAATTCTATTAGTTGCTGCAATTCATCCCGTTGATATTCCTGTAAGAATATGGGGTCAACGCTACTGCTCATCCACCATTCATTTACTTCCTTGAGATATCCGACCGGTTCCATAAGAGATGATATGGTGCTACTTGCTTTTATACATTTCGACTATACTGGATGAAATTATGTACTTTTTATCGTGTGTACTGGACAATATATGATTATCGATAGGAGTAGTGCTGTTTAATTGTGATTGTTTGGTGCATTGCTGCGAATAAAAAGAAGCGCCAGTGGAGCACGATCTGCCGAGATGCAACTCGGCTGAGGAAACTATTTTTATTAAAACATATCCTTTAACTCTAGGAGTATGTCTTCTATAAATACTTCAGTTGATTCCATAGGTTTTATATCATTTTGAACATGCACATGATATGGGAATGTTTTGATATTTTTCAAGTGCGGAGCATTATCCCATCTCTTAATCATATCATTGCCTTTTTGCAGATGGTATAAATATCGTCTAAAGTCCATGCCAATACTTTCAGTTACTTGTAAAATATAACCATTTTCCAAAACCGCTTTCGCTTTTAATGATTGAATTGGAGGTTCGACATTGATGTCAATTACTTTTAGATCAACTATGATGTCACATGAAGATAATTTCTCAAGGATATAAGTCACCGTCATACTAATTTTTCCCAGTATTGGAGTGCTTGAACATAACTTTCCCACAGTATGAAATCATCCCATGCTTCAAAGTCTTCATCATCGGTTTTAGTATGCATCACTTTCTCGAATTCAGAAAACTTCATCGTGTATTTCTTTTCCATTAACCCTATTTTTTTAGCATAATGATCGACTTTATTTGCAGCCTGATTGTGTACAAGGCTACGCAGAGCTTCATGCTCATCCTTATACAAACCGATTTTGACTAGATTTCTTATTGGTTCAAATATATCACGCGATACTTTGACATATTCCATAATATCATCTCAGTTATCTCTTTGTTTGAGGATTATTAAATAGTATTCGTTTGATGATTATTCCTGAAATATTCCCACAACACTCATTTACACACTTATTCCCCATGGCGTCAAGATAGGCTTGGATTTCACAAATCAATATCAACAAACTGCGACCGCACCTGTTTCCACCCCTAAAATCGACTGAAGAGTAGCGATTAATTCACTGGATTGATCTGCTGACTCCAAA
>JAUVKD010000076.1 GCA_030596385.1 Methanosarcinaceae archaeon
TACCCTAAGATTTGAAGAGGATACAACCATTCAATGTCTGGTCGCCAAAATATGTCAGAGCACATTACACAATATGTGTACTATCATTTCTGCTGGATATCACGATCACAAACCGCTTGAAATAGGTTGATATCTGTATAAGAAGTCCGCAAAAGGTGTATGAGGTTTTAAAATAGGGAATAGTCGGAAAAATAACAATGAAAAGTACGGGTGATGAATTTCTCAAGCTAATTAATCTTCAATCGCATCAGAAAGCAATATTGAAGTTGTTTCAAAGCGAGAACATTGTGAGGAGAGAATATCTAAAATCGATAGGAATCAAATGAAGAGTATTACGATCAACAAATAACACAAAATTTGGAAGCATGCAGCCACATGATATGAGTTTTTATTTTTGGGTGGGAAACTTGGGTCATAGATAATAAATTCTTAAGATTTTATCGGATAAATATGATGAATTCAAGCATTGTAGCGGCACACCCAATTGCAGCAGAGCTACAGTATAATGATTAAAATCAACATAAAAGAAGTGTCAGTGGATTTGGATGACAGTTCAAGATACATTTTACAGGGATGAATTTGAAAGATAAAACAAATTACACAGATATCGTAAAGAATGCTGGCGATAATCCATTTATTACCAACATACTATGCAGTTCCCAAAATTAACAAATGTTGTACAGTTTTTTTTGATTTGATTTCCAGTTACCCTTTGAGCAATATGTTTTACAAGGCGCAAGACATATGTAGTTAACTCCAGTTTACTTTAGTCAGGTGTAAAATGACAGATATGTTACCCATAAGCGGCGGTCCCACAAAACCGGAAATAATCGCAGTATCTCTGTCAAAACTTGGTTTGAAAGATGGTAGCACATTTGTTGATATTGGCTGTGGCACAGGTGCCGTAGCAATCGAAGCATCAAAAATGACTCGTGATCTTCGAATCTATGCACTTGATGCCCGCTTAGAATCGATAGAGATTGCAGCAAAGAACTTTGAAACCCACGGACTGGCAAACATTACACTTTTGCAAGGCGAAGCATCGCAGATATTAAATGATAATACAGACATTGGAACAATCGACTCTGTATTTGTAGGTGGTACGAAGAACATCCGCCGTGTGCTCGGGATACTCTGCGAAAAAAAGGTGCGGAGAATCGTTGTTAATGCCGTTCGAATAGAAACAGTAGTAAGGGCGATCGATGAGATGCAAAAACTTGGAATATTCGATGAGGTGCTACATGTTGCAGTATCGCGAGGTGCACCCATTGCAGAAGAAACAATGTTCAAACCCGAAAATCCGGTGTACATCATTGTTGGAAAAATGAATGATCAGGATTATCGGATATAATGGTGATTAACAAATGCTAATTGGAGTAGGACTTGGACCCGGTAACCCGCAACTTTTGACTCTCAAAGCTGTTGAAACATTAAAGCACAGTGATATGGTGTACGTACCCGGTCGCCTCGCAGCAGATCTGGTAGCACCCTATGCGAATTGCGAGATACTGGATTTCCCGATGACAAAGAACAGCGATGTGCTTAATGCTATCTGGAAAAAGAATGCAGATATTGTAGCAGGACATGCAAGATCCGGCACGGTGGCTTTTGGACTGATTGGAGACCCGAACTTCTTTTCCACATTTTCACATCTTAGTCGTGTCATACACGAATATCATCCTGATATCGGGATAACAACAATCCCGGGAATAAGTTCGATCACATCCTTTGCAGCAAGAACCAAAGTTGCCATTGATTCATCATTTGAGGTAAGTGATGGAACATGTGTGCGGTCGAAGATTATCCTTAAAGCACGCCGTCCGCTTGAGATTGTAAACTCATTGGCCGATGAAGGATATGATGAATTCATTTTTGCAGAAAAACTGTTTTCAGACGAAGAGAAGATAATAAAAACAAGGGAGAATATCCCTGAAAAGGGGGATTATTTCAGCATCATCTATGCCAAAAAGCGGGATCCAGGGAGGATTGAATAAATGGACGGAAAAAATATAGTATATTTCATTGGTGCAGGTCCGGGAAACCCAAAATTGATAACCGTCATGGGGCGTGAACTTCTAAATGATGCAGATCTCGTAGTCTATGCCGGATCCCTCATAAACCCTGACGTGCTGGATTATTCAAATGGTAAGAAGATCGACAGTTACGGACTGACACTTGATGAGATAACAAAAATAATGGCAGATAATGTCAAGATCGGCAAAAAAGTTGTTCGCCTGCATAGCGGTGATCCATCGCTGTATGGCTCGATCGTTGAACAGATGAATGAACTTGAAAAATACGGCATCAAGGTTGAACGTGTACCTGGTGTCTCATCAGTATTTGCATCTGCTGCTGCGCTAAACACCCAGTTGACATTGAACGGGGTATCCGATACACTGATAATCACACGCCCGGCAGGCAAAACACTTGAAAAAGATGATATAAAGGAACTATCGCGTCACAATGCCACGATGGCTGTGTTCCTTGGAACACAGAAGATCGGGGAGATAATGAACAAGGTAGAATACCCGCAGGATACACCTGTTGCGGTTGTATTCCATGCATCATGGGATGATGAACAGGTCATATGCGGCACGGTGGCTGATATTGCACAGAAAGTAAAGGATGCGGGTATAAAACGCTCGGCAATGATCATTATTGGCGGAGTAGTTGACCCTATTAATTACAGGAGGTCACACCTATACGGAGTAGCACAAGAACCGCTGTGATAACATTTGAGCGGAATCGTGATGCTGCTATTCGTATCGCAGAGCATCTGAACGCAGACATACTGACATATGATAGGTCAGTCTTTAAGCATGCGTTTAATGAATATGATAGAATTGTGGCGCTTTTTGCAACCGGTATCGCTGTGCGGGAGATTGCACCATTGCTTATTGATAAGTGGTCCGATCCTGCTGTGGTAGTGGTAGATTCGAACCTGACCTTTGCAATACCTCTTACAGGCGGTCACCACGGTGCGAACGAACTTGCACGCAGGCTATCGGAAATTGATATTGTGCCTGTCATAACAACTGCAACAGAAGTGCATAAGCGCCCATCAGTTGAAGGGATCGCGAATTTTCTTGGTTGTGAGATCGTAAATAAGGAATCTACCATAAGCGTCAACTGCGCACTGCTTGAGCAGGATGTGGAAGTGCTTGAGATACGTGGTCCTAAAGTGGTTGTGGTTGAGGAGAACGTATCTGTGCTGAAGAGATCCGGGGCCGGAACATCATGATTGTAGGAATCGGGACGCGGCGCGGTGTTACATCACAGGAGGTCATCGACGCAGTCAACAGGGCACTTTGTGAGGTCAATGCCAAACCTGACAGCGTGCGTTTGCTCGCATCTGCCCGGATGAAGGAGAACGAGGCGGGTTTGCTTGAAGCTGCACAGGTGCTCGGCATTGGGATAGAGTTCGTGCCGCATGAGGTATTGAACAAATTTGATGCACCTTCTGCATCACAGGCAAACCGTTTTGGTTTAAATGGTGTGGCAGAACCTGCTGCCCTTGCACTTTCAGAAAATAAAGAACTGATTATGAGGAAGAGAGTATATGGAAGGATCACAATCGCAATCGCACAATGAGAATATCGTTAAAAAAGGTAAACTTTATATTATCGGCATAGGACCTGGCTCAGTTTTGCATCTCACGATTCGCGCGCGGGATGTTCTTGCAGTTTCGGATTACGTAATAGGTAATGGAACATACCTTGATCAGATCGGGAGCCTGATAAATGGGCAGAACATTATCCGTAGTTCTATGGGGAAGGAAGTAGACCGCGCGCAAAAGGCTGTTGAACTTGCTAAAACATCAGTTGTATCCATTATCAGCGGGGGAGATGCAAATATCTATGGTATGGCAGGACTGGTGCTTGAGGTCGCAGAGAATTCGGGAGCTGATGTGGATATTGAGGTGCTTCCGGGCGTGACAGCTATTACAGCATCTGCAAGCGTTCTTGGCGCGCCGATCGTAAATGATTTTGCAGTCATTAGCCTTAGCGACCTGCTGACACCCTGGGATGTGATCGAAAAACGTCTTGGGGCGGCGGCGAGTGCGGATTTTATAATATCCCTGTATAACCCTAAAAGTCGCCAGCGCAATTCCAACTTCGTGCGTGCTATTGAAATAATCAAACGGCATAAAGCGGATTCTGTTACTGTCGGGCTTGTTAAGAATGCGCTTCGGGACAGCGGTGAAGAAATTATTGTCACAACCCTCGGGGATGTGTTTGAGTATAACGACTGGGTGGATATGCGAACCACGATACTTATAGGAAATAATGAATCCCGTATATGGGAAAAAGATTCCAAAAAACTGATAATTACTCCAAGGGGGTATCATCGTAAATATGACTACTGAAAGTACAACAAACCATACGAAAATAGAACCACGATCATTTGAAGATATCGGCGATCTTATTCGGTTTACAACAGAAATTGACCCCGAACTTGTCAAAGCCTGCAAGGAACTTGGTGCCCATACACAAGAAGCAAAGGCAATATCTATAACGAGCCGCAATATTGCGCGCAGGGTTGTGGGTGACAAAACTCCGGAAGACCGTGTTCGTCAACGATGCATGATAGCGACAGGTGATCCTGCTGTGGCAAAGATCATGAGATTTAAGAACGAACCTATTAATGCCGGAATTAAAGCAATCAAAAAAGGCGCGCCGATATTTGTTGATATTAACATGGTCAAAGTCGGTATAAGCAAAAAAGGGCACAATTGCGATGTCATTTGTGTGCTCGATGAGGATACTGATGCAAAAATCGCACATGAGTATGGAGTTACCAGAACCTCTGCAGGTTTCCTTGCATGCAGGGATCGGCTTGATGGTGCCATTATTGTTATCGGAAATGCCCCATCAGCAGCGCTTACGGTGTGTCGTTTGATCGAGCACGGTATGCGCCCTGCGCTGATTGTGGGCACACCTGTAGGTTTTGTGAATGCAGCCGAGTCAAAAGAAGAGATATTGAAGATAGATCTGCCCTCAATTACATGTATCGGTACGCGTGGGGGGACACCGATAGCGGTTGCATGTGTTAATGAACTTATTGCAATTACAGGGGATTGAATAGGGAGTAATATTAAAACAGGAGAATCTATGAAATCACGTTTGTCATGAGATAGATGTACACATTGTAAAAATTTATAAATAGTCAACGTTGCAACGGCATATCCAACCGCATAAGAGCTGTGGGATATAAGTATTAAGATTAATCGCGATTATTCAGTCGATCTTAAGGATAGAAACGTGTGCGGGCTCGTCTTGTTAATATTGATTTTTAAAATCCAGGTCTATCTTGACGCCATGGGTTTTTAGGAAATACTATCTGTTACGGATTTGTGTATTAAGTAGGGGTACAATTTGACTTTATGCACAAAGTGGTTGTTACGCAACCTTTTTAACCGATAAAATCTATTGAAGTTGATACTCTTGATGGGATAGTAGGGTAGCTTGGTCGATCCTCGAGCGTTTGGGACGCTTGGACTGCGGTTCAAATCCGCGCTATCCCACATAACTTTTTTTATCGATTATTACCTTTGCCACATCCATTAATAATATACTGATCATAATGCTGTCAGTACTTTCAAGTATACATATTTTCACACAGTTTCAAACTTGACATAGGTTCATATGACCCTCAATCTATCTGCATACTGATTATCATGCAGCAATTCCCGCTCTTTCTTGACTTTCAAAGATGTACCAAAAACCAATGGCAAGCTAACCTGTTTCCATAGTCCCTATCAAAAGTAAA
>JAUVKD010000125.1 GCA_030596385.1 Methanosarcinaceae archaeon
ATAGGGAATAGGTTGTAATAAAGGTATCAGTACTTACGTTGGTTTAATTTGCGAAAGGAGTACGTAATATGATATTTGGGGGTGACTTATTCCCTATTCATTCGGAGTTAAGGTTAATAAATAATGAGGGATGGTTTGCAAGATGAAAATAAGTACAATAGCAGGGGACATAAAGTCGATCAAAGAAGAGAATACATTAACAAGGTTACTATTAAATTACTGGACGGTAATGCTCGTAAAGCAGAAAGAGAGTTTAGTTAGGGTAGAAAAACGATTCAGACGGGTATGGTCGAATTAATCACTGGTATAAGATGTATTAATAATTATTCAGCTCGTGGCAACAAGAAGAACGAATAAAAAATGCCTGAACTCGTCGATTATATACGATCAATAGTTGATCCGAAGAGTCAGACCGACCCAAAATTCCAGACGCCTTTTCTATATACAAAGATGACGGCAAAAGCAGTCCGTCAAGCCCGAATTGACGAAAAGGGACACATAGATGAAAAACTACCCTGTGAAAACACGATGGGGAATATTCTAAAGAGATCGGGGTATAAATTGAAGCGGATTCAAAAAACCAAACCACTCAAAAAGATTCCTGGAATGGATGAGATCTTTAGAAATATTGATGCAATCAATCGTCAGGCAGATGACAATCCTATGTATCAAGGATTTCAATTGATACAAAAGCTAAAGTGAACGTCGGAGAGTTTTCCAGAGGTGAAAAAACGAGAGAAAAATGCATAGATCAATAACGAACAGGTTAGCAGAGAATTTTAAAACGCAGAAAATAGGGAATGATTTTACTCTTGAAATTGTTACCAACATATTTGTAGTGGATACCTATCTTTTAATATTCGAAAAACGACATATATGGGATCAATCAAATTCCTTAACTGATAATCAGTTGTATAATATATTATCATATTTTGGTTATGTAAAAATATGTTTTCAAATATAGGATGGTGATTTTAAATGAGCAATGACGAACTAATAGAATCCGGTAACATGAAAATGGGATGGGCACGCGATCACATGCCTGTTCTTGCGATTATAAGAGAACAGTTCAAAAATGAAAAACCGCTTAAGGGGCACAGGGTTGGAATGGCACTGCACGTTGAGGCAAAGACTGCCGTACTTGTTGAAACACTTGCAACAGGAGGTGCGGAGGTTGCGATCTGTGGTTGCAATCCACTCAGCACACAGGATGATGTCGCATTGGCACTGGATACGCGTGAGAATATCTCATGCTTTGCAGAATATGCGTGCACAAATGATGAATATTACGAAGCTATTGATAAGGTCCTGGATTTTGATCCTGATATCACAATCGATGATGGGGCAGATCTGATCTTCAAGATGCACACCGAGCGCAAGGATATGCTTGCTACGATTATCGGCGGTTGCGAGGAGACTACAACCGGCATTCACAGGTTGAAGGCAATGGATCGTGATGGTGCATTGAAGATGCCTGTTATTGCGGTCAATGATGCAATGACAAAATTCATGTTTGATAACCGTTATGGAACAGGACAGTCAGCATGGGATGGCATCAACAGGACAACGAATTTACTTGTTGCCGGTAAAAATGTGGTCATCGGGGGATATGGATGGTGTGGAAAGGGTGTTGCGATGCGTGCTGTAGGACTTGGTGCGAATGTTATCGTGACTGAAGTAGACCCGATACGTGCGCTGGAAGCGCGTATGGATGGCAACGATGTAATGACAATGAATGAGGCTGCAAAGATCGGTGATATGTTTATTACCACTACCGGAAACCGTGATATTTTGACAAAAAAGCATTTTGGGGTTATGAAAGATGGTGCAATTCTTGCAAATTCCGGTCATTTCAATGTGGAGATCAATTTAGATGAACTCAAATCCATGGCTAAATCTGTCAGGACTGTCAGGAATAACATTCAGGAATATAATATCGGGAATCGGCGCATTAATGTCCTTGCAGACGGGAGGCTTGTAAACCTTGCAGCAGGTGATGGGCATCCTGCCGAAGTGATGGATATGAGTTTTGCAAACCAGGCGCTTTGTGTGCGATATATTGCAGAGAATAAGTTAGTAAATGGTGTTCATGCCGTACCACATGATCTGGACATGTATGTTGCTAAGTTGAAACTCGAATCAATGGATATAGAGATCGATGAACTGACAGATGAACAATCTGAATACATGTGTGGATGGGAATGCGGAACATAGTTGAATTTGGTTTAAAAATATTGATAAAGTAGCAGTGGAACGCACTGCCTGTGGCGAGATTGCTGCAAGGGGTCTGAAGATTTGGCTTTGCAGCGATTTGTCTACAAATTGTATCCACTTCAAATTTGTTGGCAAAAAACCAAAGACTGACAAACATGTTATCGAACAATTTGTCGTTTTCGTTCAAATCATCTTGATTCAATCAAAGACATTTTCGCTCAAGCAGTTATAGTCTGTAAAGACATATTATATAAGAAATGGGTATGCTCGGTGCTGGAAAAGTATCTATTGACAGAACCAAAGTAAAAGCAAATGCTTCTGTAAGGCAAAGCAAAGATGCTGACGAACTTGAGCATTGAAGATCAAATTTTAAAAAGACATGAGATATTGGAAAACAATATTTAACTGATTGAGTGGTATGTTTGGTGAAAAAGTAAAAAAATCGCGAGATTATGGAATAGTGCGTCCAAATCAATCAATTTATGTGACCGCACAAAGTATTATTGGTACAATAGTTTTCGCTACGCTCTGATTGACTCGCACTACATAAATAAATTATATACTATGAAAGAGTAGTATTTATAATCAACAAACTCAATTACTACAATAAGAAATAATAATTTAAATATAATATTCAAGAGGAACAATTATGCCTTTAGTTACAAACAAAGAAGTACTGGATGCTGCAAACGAAGATGGATACGCGGTTGGGGCGTTTAACATTAACAATATGGAGATAGTACAGGCGATAGTTACCACTGCATCAGAAATGAATGCACCTGTGATCCTTGCAGCAAGTCAGGGTGCGATCAGTTATGCCGGTATTGAATATCTGGAAGCCATCGCAAAGACCGCAGCTTCTAAAACCGATACACCCGTAACCCTGCACCTTGACCACGGCACGGATTTCAACATAATACTCCAGTGTATACGACACGGATTCACCTCTGTTATGATCGATGGCTCGCATCTGCCTTTTGAGGAAAATATTGCAATTACAAAAAGAGTTGTTGATGTTGCACATCCATGTGGTGTTTCCGTAGAGGCTGAACTCGGGCGGCTTGTCGGAGTTGAGGACAACATTTCCGTGGATGAAAAAGATTCGGTGTTCACACACCCTGATGAAGCGGCCCGGTTTGTTGAAGCGACAGATGTTGACTCGCTTGCCGTTGCTATTGGCAGCGCACATGGAATTTACAAAGGCGAGCCAAAACTTGATTTTGAGAGACTTGAAAAGATTGATAATAAAGTAGACATACCGCTCGTGCTTCACGGTGCTTCCGGCATACCTGAAGATAGCATTATAAAGGCTGTAAAACTCGGGATTAACAAGATTAATATAGATACCGAACTCCGTCTGGCATTCAGGGATGCGGTAAGAAAAGTTGTCAACGAATCAGATGTGTACGACCCGCGAAAGATATGTGGGCCTGCACGGGATGCGATCAAAGAAGTTGTCAAATATAAGATCGGAATATTTGGCAGCGAAGGTAAAGCGTAAAGTAATACTGTATAATATACGTAAACGATTATGTGATTAAAATGAACAACGAATTTATCAAGTATCATGCAAGTTCTAATACGTATATTATCCAGAAGAAAGCATATTTTGAGGAAGCAGTATCATTAGATGGTAATATGATGGTTGGGGCCGGGGCGAATTTTTGGAAAGGTTTGATAGTCAGCGGCTCACTCGAACTTGGCAAAGGCTCGTTTGTAAACGGGGATATTAAAGCAAAAAATGCGATAATAGGACCACGCACAGAGATCAGCGGCAGTGTTGAAGTTGAAAATAACCTGACACTACTCGATAAAGTCATAATCAAAGGATCTGCGACCTGTGGAGGAGAAATGTTTGTGCGACCCGGGTGCGTAATCGCATTTGCAAAGGCTAATAGCACCCTTGAACTGATCGGTAAAGTGAATGTCAAAGAAATTGAATCAGGTACAAAAGTAATTGTGTGCTCGGAATATTAAACCACCTGAAATTAAGGATTGTTGACAGCCTTTACTTAATTTGAATCATAATCCTGCCGGGTAGCCAGAGGTCGCTGCCAACCTCAAATCCTCTGAGAAACGTGCATGTAACTTTCACTGCATACGTTTATTAGAAGAAAGCGAGTAATTGCTCTTCTTTATTCGGCTTTGTTGCACGGAGTCTGGTAATTTTGGCTGTGCATCAATATTTTATTAAATCGAATAAACAAATACATTTTTTCATAGTAAATAATTTATAGAATTATATAGTCCGAGTCAATCCGACCGTAGGGAGAATTTTCTCGATGTCGGGACTTATCCAGCAATTCCCGTTATGCTAATAAACGCATACAAGCGAAGGCTTGTTGTTTTGATATTTCGTGATAATTTTATGATATTATATGCTTTTACTCGTCATATCATAAACCAAATCAATGACGAGCGAC
>JAUVKD010000081.1 GCA_030596385.1 Methanosarcinaceae archaeon
ATACGGCATTAGGAATTTCCCAATAAATAATTTACCCACCAGATATATTCGCTGAACTTTTCACGTCACGCCTGTATGTGGTTCTGATTCTGAACCAACGAAAAATGGGTATATTAATTTTTGTGAATTGCCTAACGTGAATATTTGAGAACGAATGTGATCATTTTTATTTGTAACAATCACGGGTGCAACATCATTCGGAATTGAAAATCCCCTGATCTCATTCACTGACATTTTGTACTGAAATACTAAGAAACCGTGTTGCTCCAGAATTCCTCTCCACTCTTTAAATGCGGCATGATCGTTTTTCCAGGTGGATTGTTGGGCAAGCGAGATATCAAAGCATTTTCGGATATCAGTTGCATTTCCTTCCGGGTCGGAAAGATTCTGAATTATTCCTACCAACTCGTTTTTCTTCGGCTCATCCAATAGTTCTATGAAAATATTCTGCTTAGATTGCACTTCTGGAATCCCTTTGATTGTTTCTGGTGAAATTGCTATTCTGTCTTCACTTGGTAGAGTACGATAATCCCTGGGTAAAGGTTCTACTTCGGGGGGATTAGATCTGAAAAAGAAAGCAATTGGTTGATTTACAATATTTGAAAATACCCGAAACTGGCTGAGAGTTGGCACTATGCTTCCGTTTTCCCACCCCTCATAGTCACTTTTAGACAATGGTATCAATTCGGATAATTCATTAACTGAATATCCAAGATTTTCCCGTGCCCATTTTATTATACCGGGTGTAACCGCAATCGGTATGTCTTCTGTCAAGTTATCTATCTCCTAATTACTTCGGACTTAAGTCCAAGGCTTGCATACAATATCCCAACCTTTTGATATCTTATTTTAATCCCAGAAAACTCCTGTTGCAATGTCCTGCTCTTCTAAATTTCAATTTTTTAGTAATAAAGCTTACGGAATTATATAGTCCGAGTTAATCCGAGCATATCGAGGATTTTCTCGATGCCATATGGATATATAGCACAGTATTCCAAAACATATATCAATGTTCGACCAGTTAAATTAAAGATAAGTCTATTCTTTATGATACGGAGGAAAAATGTTGCCAGATGAAAAAAATATAAAGGAATATTGCACTGAATCCGATACAAAAGACAGTGAATTTAAACGTATAATTGCAGAACATCCATGTTATGATAAGAATGCACAACATAAATTTGGCAGGATACATCTTCCTGTGGCGCCGGCGTGTAATGTCCAGTGTAATTTCTGTGTGCGTGAGTTCGACTGCGTGAATGAAAGCCGCCCGGGTGTTACCAGTAAGGTGCTGACACCACAAGAAGCACTTGAAAAAACACGGGATGTTATCAAAGAACATCCATTCATAAAAGTAATCGGAATAGCAGGCCCAGGTGATCCTCTTGCCAATGACGAAACTTTTGAGACATTTAAACTGATAGGAGACGAATTTCCGGACCTGACCCTCTGCATGAGTACAAATGGTCTTTACCTGCCGCAAAAACTACCCGAACTTATACGTCTTGGATTATCCACTTTAACGGTCACGGTAAATGCTGTTGATCCGAAAATCATGGAAAAAATATACTCACACATTATATATGATGGTAAAGTGCACAAAGGCATTGAGGCTGCAATGATTATGCATAAGAACCAGATGGAAGGCATAAAAGCGGCAGTTGATGCAGGCCTTGCTGTAAAGATCAATACAGTGCTCATACCTACAATAAATGATGACCATATTATTGATATTGCAAAGCAGATAAAAGAAATGGGTGTTTATATTATGAACGTAATGCCGCTTATCAGCCAGGGAGCATTTGCACACCTCACACCACCAACAGCACATGAGCGTTCTGCGATTCAGAAAGAATGTGAGCCTTATGTCACTCAGATGAAGCACTGCCGTCAATGCAGGGCTGATGCCTATGGCCTGATTGGTGAGGACCTGTCACAGGTGAGTGATAAACGAAGAAAATTAATACAGATAAAAACATAGTTGATTGGTAACTACTAACTACTAACTACTAACATTATCATTGTCGGATACGGATAAATGGAACTACAATCGCAATTATAAATAAAAATGGTTCTCTTGAACATTGTTTGGGTAATTTAAATAATTCAGGATATTTCATCAAACCCGGAATTGTATTATCCGGATTAAAGGATAGAATTTATAGAATGCACTGTGATAATGGAAATCGACACTCTGTAAAACATATCAGTCCCGTATAATGTTCATCCATGCTTTTATAGGAAATCCATAATAAATTATAGGTGGTATAAAAATGGATCTGAATAAACTTGTACAAAGCATCAGGGATTTTGAAGGAGTGACCCGCAAAAGACCAATTGCGGATATTGTCAAAATGTTCGAGACCGTGCGCAGTGAATATAGCGGTACGATCGTCGATTTTGGTGACGATGCCGCAGTTATTGATATTGACAGTGATGATGTTATCCTGTTCGCAGCAGATGGCATCTGGGGAAAATTATTGCGTGCAAGCCCATGGTGGGCAGGTTACAGTTCTGTTGTTGTAAACATAAATGACATCTCTGCAATGGGCGGGCGTCCACTTGCGATGGTTAATGTTATGTCATCCAACAACAAAGCAGCATGCAAGGAAATGCTCAAGGGAATTACGGACGGCATAAAGAAGTTCGGTGTCCCAATGGTTGGCGGACACATGCATCCTGATACACCGTACAGTTCATTATCTGTTGCGATTATCGGAATTGCAAAGAAGGATTGCCTTATCAGAAGCGATACTGCAAATTCGGGTGATGTAATTATTGTTGCTTATGATATGGATGGAAAGATCGGTCCGAATTCACCATATAGCTGGGATACGACGTCATTCAAGGAGCCAAAAATAGTACGTGAAAGATTTCTTGTGATGCAGACTATCGGAGAGCGAAAGATCGCTACTGCAGGAAAAGATATCTCCAACCCCGGCACTATCGGAACTCTTGGGATGTTGTGCGAGACCAGTAAAATCGGGGCATCTGTTGATCTTACAAAAATACCTGTGCCAGATGGCATTGATTTTGGGCAATGGTTGAAAGTGTACCCTGCTACCGGATATGTTCTTACTGCAAAACCTGATGATGCTGATGAATGCATCAGGATATTTAAGGATGTTGGAATTACTGCTGTTGTTGTTGGGGATATAAATGACAGCCGTAAATTGGAGATATATGACGAAAAAGAAAGGGCAACAGTTTTTGATTTCAATATTGACGATATAACAGGGATAACAACTGAATAAGTCACAAGTGGTTAATACTGATCAATGGCTCAGGTATTAGCTATGCGATGGCATTTTTGTCCCAAGGCCATGACAACGGTAAGGATATATACGTTTGCAGTATACTTTATATGTTACAATTATTAGAAGGTGATGTAGAATGTACATTGGAAATGATAAAAGGTACAAAATCAAGAAAGTACACGCACGAGAGATATTGGATTCCAGAGGAAATCCCACTGTTGAAGTCGATGTGTATACAGATAAAGGGTTTGGAAGGGCAAGTGTACCATCCGGTGCATCCACAGGCACAAATGAGGCGCTTGAACTTCGGGACAGGGAAGAGCGATACAATGGCAAAGGCGTATTGGATGCTGTTGAAAATATAAACAAGGCTATTGAATCTGAAATTCTCGGCATGGATGTGCGAAGCCAACGGGAAATAGATAATTTAATGATCAAATTAGATGGCACGGATAATAAAGCAAGTCTTGGCGCAAACGCCATTCTTGGTGTATCGATGTCTGTCGCAAAGGCGGCAGCCGATTCACTTAACGTGCCACTGTACCGTTATTTTGGAGGATCTAACGCATTCACATTGCCAGTTCCTACAATGAATGTACTAAACGGCGGACAACATGCCGGAAATGGCCTTTCGATTCAGGAATTCATGATCCAGCCAAAGGGTGCCGATACATTTTCAAAAGCACTACAAATGGGTACGGAAACATATCATGCACTTGGAAAGGTTCTTGAGGCGAAATACGGGGCATCTGCGACCAATGTAGGATATGAAGGCGGTTACGCACCTCCGCTTACCATGACAAGCGATGCACTTGATGCTCTTGTATGTGCTATTGATGAGGCAGGATATTTAGAAACTGAAGTAAGTATTGGTATGGATGCAGCAGCTTCCGAGTTTTTTGATGGTACACATTATTCGATCGATGGTAAAATGTTGACTCCGGGTGAGCTTATAGATTATTACATTGAACTTGTGGATACCTATCCTATTATACTTATTGAAGACCCATTCCATGAAGAGTCATTTGAGGATTTTGCAACACTTACCAGTGAACTATGGGATACGATCATCATAGGTGATGACCTGTTTGTGACTAATGTTGAAAGACTCAATAAGGGCATTGAGATGAACGCGGCGAATGCTCTGCTTTTGAAAGTAAACCAGATAGGTACTATTTCCGAAGCATTCGATGCAGCAAATATGGCATCAAGAAATGGCTACAATGTTGTAGTGAGCCATCGCTCGGCAGAAACCGAGGATGATACAATTGCTGATATTTCTGTTGCAATCGGTGCTGACTTGATCAAGACCGGTGCACCTGCGCGAAGTGAGCGCACTGCAAAATACAACCAGTTACTCAGAATTGAGGAAGATCTGGGAGACGCTGCAATATATATGCAGTTGTAATAATCCCCTTCTTTTTTTCATTTTGTGTTTGTGTTTAATTTTATTCTTTATTTAACTTAACTTGATTTGGCTTAATTTAATTTGGCTTTATGTCACAGGATGAACTATGAATGTTAATACTAATGTTAATACTAATTTCAGTGATATAATCAAAAAAATGGAATACATGTCCAACCCGGATGCTTTAGAAGGAATGGCAAAATATGGTATCACCCCGGAAAAAGCATTCGGCGTGTCAATACCAAATCTTCGAAGAATTGCAAAGGAAACAGAAAAAAACCATGTCCTTGCACAACAACTCTGGGAATCCGGTATTCGTGAGACTATGATCCTTGCGAGCATGATTGATGAGCCGGATATGGTGACACAGGAGCAGATGGAACAGTGGGTACTTGATTTTGATTATTGGGAAATATGTGATCAGTGCTGTATGAACCTGTTCGAGAAAAGCGGTTTTGCGTATCAAAAGGCGATTGAGTGGAGTTTGAGGGACGAGGAATTCGTAAAACGAGCCGGGTTCGTACTTATGGCGCGGCTGGCTGTAAGCGACAAAAGAGCTGATGACAGTCGGTTTGAGCAATTTTTCCCGATAATGGTGCGGGAAGCATGTGATGAGAGGAATTTTGTCAAGAAGGCAGTCAATTGGGCATTGAGACAGATCGGGAAGAGAAATCTTGCCCTGAATGTAAAAGCGATTGAGACTGCAAAGGAGATGCGGGAGACCGATTCAAGAAGTGCGAAGTGGATAGCTTCGGATGCTATACGAGAATTGAGTGGGGAAGCGGTTTATAAGAGGATGCGAAAGAAGTAAAGTTTACTTTCGGTACTAATTGTGTACTGCCATAATAAACTAAATAATATTAACTAATTGAATGTAATTTTTAATAAGTGATGAGCAATAAACCACAGATGGCATGTATGTCACAGAGAGTAAAATCAGATACGATCCTGTGTTCTTTGTGGTTAATTTTAACCATGGATAAATTCATTTTC
>JAUVKD010000092.1 GCA_030596385.1 Methanosarcinaceae archaeon
ATCATGTCGATTTGGGAGATCGAAGTATGGTAACCGAGGTTCCAAGGAAGGTCAGGGATCTGGATGACATACTTGGGTTGGACATATTCCCTAAAGTGGTACGGAGTTAAGGTTATAAAATATTCACATACTCATCGGTCGGACAAAGCGCAACATTTAAAATAACATTAGTGTGTAAAAAACGCTATGCTGCGTTGCTCCACATTTATTCAATAAGTTAAAATGCCGATAAAGCGTCATCGTTCGTGCCAGTGATTTGGGAATGCGAAGCCTTCGGAGGATTGCTTCGGCGTCAAAAATCGCTAAATAAATACTTTAAATTTGGTGCATAATCATCTTTTGATTCACAAAATTAATCAATTACCCTTAGATTTGAAGAGGATACAAAAAAAGCATCTTTTAAGATGCTTTATGGTGCTGCCTCCTTTCCTACCAGATACTTTGCAAGATAGAGTGCATCTGCCGAAGTTATTATTTCATCGCCTATGTCAGGGGATATATCACCTACAAATAATGAAGGCATTGATTCTTTACCTACAAGATACTTCGCAATGTATAGCACATCTGCAGAATTCAGATTACTATCCCGAACAACATCGCCTCGCAAGAATACAGTCAATCCGATCACCGAAGTGTTTGTATTGTTTGCTTCATCTGTTGCAGTAACAACAAGTTCATGGGTCAGGTTAATACCATCGATAGCATTTGTCGTTACTGTCCAGATATCCGTGTCATCCATTCTCTCCATGACCCGGACATCTGAACCTCCGATCGATGAGAGATCAATAGTGACATTCATAACACCAGATCCACTATCAATCACAGTTGTATTCAATACCGTGACATTCGTACCCGGTGCCCTGGATCTGCCATTGTCATTCAGGATAACATCCGGAGTGGCAATTGCATCTGTTATCACCGGCGGTTCACTGTCAGATACGCTGAATGTTCCATTGGTTATACTGTGTCCTATACTATCATAGCTGGTATAATTGGTCAATTCCGAGGAACTTATGACCAGCGATGTTGAATCCGGGTATTCCCCCCTGGCATATAAGGTAACATGGGCAAAAACCACATCACCATTATACGATTCGTATACATCCCATGCTGTTATTTCCAATGAGCCTGCTGTGTTGTTGACATTCCAATCCTGGACAACAAGGGCATTTCCATCTCCTGAGGTTACAGTAGTTACATGAACTACCAATGGATCAAATGTAACACTTACTTTACCTGAACCCAGGTCAGTTACATTATTAACCATTATTGATGTAAACGCATAGCTGTCTGGCGCTGCTGTAACATCTTCAACCAGTACAACCGGAAGTGTGGTAGTTGGTATTGTTGCTGTGGTAAAATTATATTCACTGCTCTCATTTGCATTACCGCTGGCATCAGTGCTGTTAACTACAAAGTAATAGGTGGTTTGTGCACTTAATCCGCTCAGTGAAATACTGTGTGAACTGACTAGTGCAGTATCGTATTCCACGTTTTTGTAGTCACCGGACGTTGTACCATATCTGACAACACTATTACTGTCTTTGTTAGTATCCCAGGAAATAATTGCTGAATCGTTTATCAGATCATTGATTATTATATCACTGATGAACGGTGGCGTTTTGTCGTAATAGTATTCGTTGGAGATATAGGGGTAAGCTATAGTAAAACCGCTGTAGACACTAGGTTCATACTCATCAATCATGAAAATCGTATAATGGATATTTATTGGTATTGTACCACCAGCCCACGCATCAGTTGGTTTCAATGTCCATTCAAATGTATGTGTTTCATTCGTTTCAAAAACATGTGATGTGAGCCGATCAATATCTGCTGGCCCATCAATAAATTCGAAATGTGTTTTGTCAATTACGGTAAGTTCAATATACAATTTACTCTCTTGGTACAAAGTTACATCCACCCGAACTGAAAACGGTTCATCAATTTTCAAAGTTGGTTTTGCAACTTCTGAGCCTGGTAAAAGTCTATCGTTGAAATATAAATCCATTTCACCATAGGGACTTTTTGCAACAGCAATGCCTGAAAATAATATTAAATTCATTGTCAATACAAGAAATATCCATCTTAATTTCATTTTAAATCTATCCTCCACATCCTTCTAATAGAGCCTCGTATCTTTCGGGTGTTTTGTTCATACCGCTACCGTTAATTTTATCGCCAAAACCTTTTGATCAAAAACCTACAATTATAGTAGCATGTACATTAAATTTGATAACATATGCTTGTTTTCATCCATATTCAAAATAATTATACCACATGCTCTTATGTGGTTGAGTGTGCCAACACAACTTTTAACTTCCCATTTCAAAAACCAATACATACCTACACTGTGGACGGCACTGTTTTTATTGCATAACTGAATTATGCAATAGTGCCGGTTCAGCACATATTTATGTAATATAATGCACATATCCACTGCATTGACGTTAACACCTATAGGTTCGCAAGTTGCATAACTGTTTATCCAAATTATCGCTTGCATACAACAAACCATTTAATCCGAAAATCGAGGTATTTCAATGGCACCGGGAAACATCATCAATAATATTAGCCAATTGTTCATCAAAAAACCAACAAAGATCGGCATAATGGAAATTGGTGATGAAAAACCCGAAATTGAAACCATTAGTAGCAATCTCTACAAAGTAAACACAGCCGGATTTATTGAGATAATAAGTTCGGATATGCCAGTTATTGTTAATTGCTATGCAGAATGGTGTGGTCCTTGTAGAATGATTAACCCGATATTTGCAAAACTTGCTGCAGAGTACAATAGCAGGGTCATGTTCATCAAAATTGATCTTGACACAAACCCAACAATTACCAGACACTTTAAAATAACAGGAGTACCAACTCTAATATTGATCAGGAATGGGATGAAAATTAGGTCCATCATAGGATATTCAGGGGAAAAAAAGATACGGCGTGCTGTAAATAAAATGCTGGAAATGGAAATTGATCTGATATAATCATTCGGAGTATAAAATATGAGTGAACATGACGAACTGAAAGAACAAATATATGCATGGACTGCCAGATACGCACAAAATAAAGGGTATAAACTGAATCCTGATAAAAAGATATTAGATATTGTCATAGAAGGACTCGTAAATAATAAGGAAAAACACGGCAAGCAATACTGTCCATGCCGGATTGTTACTGATGATAAAGAACAGGATAAGAAAATCATCTGCCCATGCATATACCATAAAACCGAGATCGAAAAAAATGGTATGTGTCATTGTGAACTGTTTTTCGAGGATTGAGCACATACAACACACATATAAACATACAATAAGAACAGGCAAAAAACTGTTTGGAACGAATAAATACTATACATAATATGAGTGAAAACAATGGCAAACGCAATGGAAATATACCAGCTTCTTCCAAAAACCAATTGCAAAGAATGTGGAAAAGCAACCTGTATGGCATTTGCCGTTTCGCTTTTATCCCGCGAACTTACAGTTAATGATTGTCCACCTCTCAAAAAAGACGATTTCAAAGCAAACTATGAAAAATTGTCAGATATGATCACACCTGTTGAAGGGGCTGCAGAAACAGGAATGATCGTACATGAAGACAAATGTTTCGGGTGTGGCAATTGTGTTGTGGCGTGTCCTGTAAATGTTGCAGACGATCCCCATGGCACAGGTATAGGACGGGCACCAACAAGCGACAAAGTGATACTGCGCGTTGAAGATGGGATTGTAAGAACTTCAAATGTGCACGAATGTCGCCGTTTTGGGAAAGATAAGATACTTTGTAACGGATGCATCGTGACATGCCCAACAGAAGCGATCGAGTTTATATGATGTATTTGAATTCATATAAAATTACATAAAGTGGTATATGGTTGTATGAACCTGCCTACATAAAACGTTAATAAATGGTGATCCTGTTGAACGAAAACTACCACGTATGCACCGGATGCGCATTGCTCTGTGATGATATTGAAGTTGTAATAGACGGCAGCAGGATAATTGAAGTTAAAACGGCTTGTCGGAAAGGTGTTGCGCGTATGAAAGGATGCAGCAAGCCGATGTCGCCTACAGTTGACGGACAGGAAATCGATATCAATAGCGCAATTGCCACGGCGGCAGACATATTAAGAAATGCAAGAACGCCCCTGGTATTCGGACTTGGAAACTCAACCGACATGGCGCAAAAAAAGGCGATAGAACTTGCAAAGCGTCTTGGTGCAGTGATAGACGACACATCATCATTTTGCCAGGGTCCCATACTTGAAGCCATATTCAATGAAAAGATCAGGTCCACTACATTAGAAGATGTTCGCAATAAGGCAGATGTGATAGTCTACTGGGGCGCAGATCCTTCAAATTCACATCCGCGCCATTTATCAAAGTTTTCGTATTTTCCACGTGGGCTGGAGCGCCAGCGCGGTTGGGAAGAAGATCGCACCATGGTTACCATAGATATCCGAAAATCACATACAGCAAAGATTAGCGGGGATAAGTTTTACCAGATCCCATTGCAGGGTGATGCAGAATTCATAGATGCACTCATTGATGCGCTATCCGGTAAAGTTCCGAAAGTCTCTTTTGATTATGATACCAAACGGATACTTGAACTTGCAAATATCCTGAAAAAAGCCAGGTTCGGCATCATATTTGTGGGTCTTGGTCTTGTGTACTCTATCGGTAATATAGACCCTGTGGTGAAGTTAATGGATAAATTGAACAAAATATCAGACTTTTATCTCATTCCAATGGTGGGTCACTACAATATGAGAGGATTCAACCAAAACCTGTTCAATGAAACCGGATACCTCAACCGTGTCAGATTCGAAAAAGGAGACAGCAACAATGTTCGGCACGGCGTGGAGTTTTCAATCGTTGAATCATTGAACAATAAAACCATAGATGCCGCACTAATAATTGGCTCTGATCCGCTTTCAAGCCTGCCGCGTGTTGTTGTGGAACATTTGCTAAACATACCGGTCATTACGATTGATCCCTGTGAAACATTTACATCCGGAAATATCAAGTCAAAGTCAAAGTTAGGTACAAATTTAACGATACCGTCTGCTCTTAGCGGTGTTGAGTGCGGTGGAAGTGCGATTCGAATGGATGGTGTGGAAGTGGTGTTTGAGCCCATAATCGAAACAGATTACCCAACGGATGAAGAGATACTCACCCGCATTATTGAGGCATTATAATGAAATTCGGAGTATTCCTTGCTGAACCTGAATATAAGGTTACGATCGTTACTTACAGGGACATTTTTCAGAGTGCAGTAATGGAAGAGGGGCGTTTTAGTGAAGATTACACCAACCTTTCTGCTGTGATCAAAATGGATGCGGCAG
>JAUVKD010000083.1 GCA_030596385.1 Methanosarcinaceae archaeon
ACATATGCTTTTGCAAAAGCATCGAGATTAAAGAATACATCTACCCTGGCATCTGTCTTTTCAAAAGTCATGACCATTCGTTCTACTTGTATATATTGTCCATTTTCAATAACTGCGGATGATGGCACGATCAATAATCCGAATGTTACTGTTAACAATATTACAATTGATGCAAATGATTTCATGATATCTCTTGTTTATATCATCGTACTTATTAATATCTCTTTTTGATGCGCAAATGAATAATATAATTGCAGTTATATATAATAATGATGCTATAAAAGCGTCAAGTATATATTATTCAGATGCTTTTCTATGCACAAAACAATGACATATTCGCAGTCCTGTTGCAAATACCAATTTTTTTATAATCATTAATACACAATGCGAGTTTAACATGGAAAATGACGAAAATACTAATGAAAAAACCATACCTGACACACCTGATAATTTGGATGTAGGGACTGATGCTGGTACCACTGTTGATATCAATACTAACACAACTGCTAATATAGAGGTTCCTGAACTTCTAATCGACCAGATAATCGGACAGGACCATGCTGTTGAAGTTGTAAGAAAGGCCGCAAGCCAGCGACGACATGTTATGATGATCGGTACCCCCGGTACCGGTAAATCATTGCTTGCAAAAGCAATGGCAGAACTTCTTCCGAAAGAGGAATTAAAGGATATTTTAGGATATCCGAATATAGAAGACTCGAACAATCCTCTGATAAGGGAAGTACCTGCCGGAAAGGGCAGGGAAATTGTTATGGCACATAAGATTGAAGCCAAGAAGAAAAACCAGGCACGCAATATGCTGATGATGCTATTAGTATTCGGGATTGTAGTCTATTCATTCTATGTAGGGCAACTGTTTATGGGTATAATTGCCGGAATCATGATATTATTGTTAACACGCCAGTTAATGCCAAAAGATGAACTAATGATTCCGAAACTGATCGTTTCGAACTTTGAGAAAGAACATGCACCATTTATCGATGCAACCGGAACGCATGCAGGTGCGCTTCTTGGTGATGTCAGGCATGATCCGTTCCAGTCAGGTGGTCTGGAAACACCTGCACATGACCGTGTGGAAGGCGGTGATATTCA
The DNA here is from genome assembly GCA_030596385.1 of Methanosarcinaceae archaeon. Taxonomy (GTDB): domain Archaea; phylum Halobacteriota; class Methanosarcinia; order Methanosarcinales; family Methanosarcinaceae; genus Methanovorans. The sequence continues at coordinate 1,111 of JAUVKD010000083.1, forward strand.
TAAAGCTCACAAGGGTGTACTGTTCATTGACGAGATCAATACCCTGCGAATAGAATCCCAGCAGAGTATGCTGACAGCCCTGCAGGAAAAAGAGTATGCCATTACAGGGCAGTCCGAACGCAGTTCAGGTGCACTTGTAAAAACGGATCCTGTTCCATGCGATTTTATAATGGTAGCAGCAGGTAATCTTGATGCAGTTGAAAAGATGCATCCTGCACTGAGATCCCGTATAAAGGGATATGGGTATGAGATATATATGCGTGATTCAATGAAAGATACAGCTGAGAATCGTAAAAAACTTGTGCGTTTCGTTGCCCAGGAGGTTGTACGGGATAATCATATCCCACATTTTGAAATGGGCGCCGTAGATGAAGTGATACGAGAAGCGAAACGCAGGGCTGGCAGAAAAGGTCACCTGACATTAAAACTCAGGGATCTCGGGGGACTTGTCAGGGTTGCGGGCGATATTGCCCACGCCGAAGGAGCAGAGATCACAACTGCAGAACATGTACTTGCTGCCAAGAAGATGGCACGTTCCATTGAACAGCAACTTGCAGATCGTTATTTGGAGCAGAAAAAGGATTACCAGTTATTCGGTAAAAATGGTGCCGCAATTGGAAGGGTCAACGGACTTGCTGTAATGGGCGGGGATTCAGGGATCGTGCTTCCGATCATTGCAGAAGTTACACCTGCCCAGTCAGCATCAGAAGGTCGCATAATAGCAACCGGTATGCTCAAGGATATTGCCAAAGAGGCAGTGCAGAACGTATCCGCTGTTATAAAGAAGATCACAGGGAAGGATACTATAAACCACGATATCCACATCCAGTTCATTGGAACTTATGAAGGTGTTGAAGGTGACAGCGCTTCGATCTCAATAGCAACCGCTGTGATCTCAGCCATTGAACACATCCCGATCGACCAGACGGTAGCAATGACAGGCTCGCTCTCAGTCAGGGGAGATGTGCTTCCAATCGGTGGAGTTACTTACAAAATAGAAGCAGCGGCACTGGCAGGGATTAAAAAGATAATCATTCCAAAATCGAATGAACGTGATGTACTGATCGAAGATGTGTATAAGGACATGGTTGAGATCATTCCTGTATCCGACATAACTGAAGTTATTGAGCATAGCCTTATTGGTAGCGATAGCGACAAAAAAGGAATTGTTGATCGACTTAAAAGACTGACAAACGTGAAGTTGAACATTGATATTCCGGCTGTTGTTCCGGCAGCACTTAAGAACATAAACAAAGGTGCAGGATCAAATAATGTGTGATGTAGATTTTTTTGATTCAAGAATTATTGAGGGAACTGCTACCTCGATAATCCTTGACAATGGTAAGATTGAGGAGATCTCGGTAAATTATACACGTGGTGTTGGCGTGCGTGCTCTTTGTGGAGGCTCATGGGGATTCACATCGGCAGATGGGGATTTTGATCTTCAAAAAGCGATCAGGGCGTCGTCAGAGCTCGCGCATGGGATGGATTTAAGGACACCAAAAAATAAGGTAGAACTGTCTCCAATTTCTATGCCTGTTCTAAAGGACATACCCCGAGTTAAGATTGACCCGATGGACATTCCGATCGAGGATAAGGTACAGTTCCTGAAAGATATCGGAGATCATGCAAAAACAGATGGGGTATCCAGCACAACGGCTGTGTATTCTGAATCATCATTAAAAGTGCAATACAGCAGTTCTGAAGATGTTGAATGCGAATATGAACTGATGCACACCGGTTTTGCGATCAGTGCCGTTGCCACACAAAATGGCGCATACCAGGCAGGCAGGGAAAGCAGGTTCGGAGTTTGTGGATATGAACTGTTTGAAAAATATGATGCGTTTGCGCTGGCCGTATCTGCCGGAAAGACAGCTGTTGAACTTCTTGGTGCAAAACAGGCAAAAGGTGGAAATATGCCTGTGATACTTGATCCGGAACTTGCAGGTGTTTTTGCACATGAGGCTGTAGGGCATGCATCAGAAGCTGATCTGGTGCTTGAAGGCAGTTCGGTTCTTGAGAACAAGATCGGAGAGCAAATAGCATCACCCCTTGTTAGTGTTATTGATGACCCTACACTCCATGAATACGGGTATTACCCATTCGATGCAGAAGGAGTGCAGTCAACCGGAACAACGATCATAAAAGATGGCATGATGGAATCATACTTGCATTCACGGGAGACTGCCGCGTGTCTTGGTGGAACTGCCGGACACAGCAGAGCACAGGGATATTCAATGCCGATAGTCAGGATGAGCAATACTTATATTGATAATGGCGACTCGAAATTCGGGGAGATGCTTGAGGATATCGGTGATGGCATGTATCTCATAGGCTCGCGCGGTGGACAGGTAAACACCGGGGAAGGCGTGTTTCAGTTCAATGCCGAGAAAGGATATCTTATTGAGAATGGTGAACTTACAACATTGCTTCGTGATGTGTCGCTTTCAGGAAATACACTTGAGATTCTCAAAAACATAAATATGGTTGGCAATGACCTTACAATGCATTCCGGCAGATGCGGCAAGAACGGGCAAATTGCGCCTGTCACAGACGGTTCGCCTCATATATTGATTACAAAAGCCCTTGTCGGAGGTGCCTGAACATGTACGAAATTGCACAAAAGGCACTGGCACTTGCTATGAAAAATGGTGCTGATGAGGCAGATATCTATTATGTGAACAGTCATTCAACGAGTGCCGATATTCGAAAAAATGCGATAGAAGGTGCAAAGGAGCAGTTTGCAGAGGGAATCGGGATACGTGCGATAGTAGATGGTGCAGTGGGTTTTGCGAGTACGAATATACCGGATAGGCTGGATGATGCTGTAAGGATTGCGGTTAATTCTGCACGAGTGCGTGAAAGTGATCCGGATTGGACAGCGCTTCCGTCCAGTGAAAAATATCCTGGTGTTTCGGGAACATTTGATAAAAGGATCGTGCAGATGGATCTTGATGAATGCATAGATCTTGCGCTGCAGATGATCGAAGGTGCAAATGAAGGTTTGAACAACGGCATACTGGCAACATCAGGGAGTTTTTCACGTTCACACGGCAAGCATTTGATCTTGAATTCGAACGGCGTCGAGGTGGAAGAAGAAGGAACCTCAACATCCGGGTTTATAGATGTTATCACAACTCAGGGTGATGTTGCAACAGCGTATGATTTCAATGTATCCAGGAATCTTGACATTGATTTTTTCCAGATCGGAGTGAATGCCGCAAAACTTGCACAGGGGTCACAGAACGGTATTTCAATTAAACCGCACAAAACCGATGTTATCCTGCACCCATTTGCTTTTTCAGACCTTATCGAGAGTGCATTTGCACCCTCGATAGATGCGGATAATGTACAAAAGGGACGGTCAAGTTTGATCGGACGGCTTGGTGAAAAACTTGCATCATCAAAACTTAATATTATTGATGACGGCCTGATGCCAAACGGTATAGATACCGGTATTTCGGATGATGAGGGTGTACCTTCCAAGCGTACACCTGTCATTGAAAATGGAGTGTTTAAGTCGTATCTGTATGATAGTTATACGGCAGGAAAAGAAGGAGTAAAGAGTACAGGTAATGCTTCAAGACATGGTTATGTTTCAACACCATCTGTTGGACTCAGGAATTTTATTATCGAATATCCGCAAAGTGATATTGTTTCCGATACAAAGAACGGCGTGTTCGTAAATACGGTAATTGGTGCACATACCGCAAATGCAATATCAGGTGATTTTTCAGTTGAGGCACGCAATGCATACATTATCAGGGATGGCCAGATCGACACGCCTGTCAAATCATTGATGATATCAGGTAATATCTTTGAAATGCTAAGAAATATCACAGGTGCAGGGATGGATGTCAGGAAAGTAGGGGGAATAGTTACACCATCGATCAGGGTTTCTGGTATGAGTGTGATCGGGTGAGGTTTGTGCGTCTCACCTTTAATGATTGATCCATTATTGAAAAGCAATATTAGATTAAATAAAAGACATGTCAGCGGCTTGTGTACAATACGAAATGCAAACCAGATTATTTATATATTAAGTTGCTTTTAAAAGTTAGTTTGATGGAACCTTGGGATTTAATACAGCAAGCTAACACGTTTTATGGTAGGGGTGATTATGGAAAAGCGCTTGAATACGCTTTTGAAGCTAAGAATTTTGCAAAAGATCATAAGGATGCTGCTCTTCTTTCCTGTGCCCTTGGTACGATTGGGAATATCTATTCGTGCGCTGGCAAACCTGATATAGCCGTTCAATCCTATCTGGAAGCCCTGAAATTATTCGAGTCACTTCTTTTAACCGATCCGGAAAATATCGTGTATCAGTCTCAGGTTGCAATGACCCTGAACAATCTAGCAATCTTGCTCAAAAATATGGGAAGACCGGAAGAGGCGAATATTAAATACAACCGCGCGCTCGAAATGCGTGAGTCACTCCTTTTAACCGATCCGGAAAATATCGTGTATCAGTCTCAGGTTGCAATGACCCTGAACAATCTAGCAATCTTGCTCAATGATATGGGAA
>JAUVKD010000126.1 GCA_030596385.1 Methanosarcinaceae archaeon
CCAAATTTCTATGAGGCGTGACACCCCATGGTCTGCCTAAGTTTGAGATGTTTGTTGATATCATTCATGAGTTATTTCGTGGACATGGCATATTGATTATTGAATAGAGTGTTAACTGTTGGATGTAAAAACCGTGCCTAGATCTGAGTGATGCAGCACTTGTTTTTGTTTTGATGAGTTTGATGTGATCTTTTAGCGCAGTAAGTACTTAATTCCATATGAGGGGGATGGAACAGTGTTTGAAATGATCAACCTTCAAACCATATCGTTTAAATATTTCATCCGCATTCATTCATAAAAATCATCCAAGGATAAAAAATATTATGAAATGTATATTGGTTACCGGCGGAGCAGGCTTTATTGGAAGTCATATCGTTGATAGGTTGATGGATACAGGATGTAAGGTTGTTGTGTTTGATAACTTGAGTTCAGGGAAGATGGAGTTCATTGAACATCATCTTGATAAAACCAATTTTTCGCTCATCAAAGGCAACCTGCTGAATACTGGTGAGATTGATGCAGCATGTCATGGTGTTGATCTTGTGCACCATGCGGCAGCAAATCCTGATGTTCGATTGGGTGCGGTGGATACAAAGGTTCATTTTGAGCAGAATATTACTGCTACCTACAATCTGCTTGAAGCGATGCGAAAGAACGGTGTCCCAAATATTGCATTCACGTCAACTTCAACGGTGTATGGCGAGGCGACGACCATTCCCACGCCCGAGGAATATGGGGCACTTGTTCCGATATCATTATACGGGGCTTCGAAACTCGCATGTGAGGCACTCATTACTTCGTATTCACATACGTTCGATATACATTCATGGATATTCAGATTCGCGAATATCGTTGGCGATCGGGGCACACATGGTATTATTGTGGATTTTATTGAAAAACTGAAATCTGATGCCGGGCATCTTGAGATTCTGGGTGATGGACGGCAATCCAAATCATATCTGCATGTGTCCGATTGTGTTGATGCGATCCTGTTTGCGGTCGATTGTATTAATGAAACTGTGAACATCTTTAATGTGGGATCTGAAGATACCATCGATGCAACCGGAATTGCCGGGATCGTTGTTGAGGAGATGGGAGTTGAGGATGTCGAGTTTATCTATACCGGCGGGAAGCGGGGTTGGAAGGGTGATGTGCCACGGATGTTGCTTGCAGTCGATAGGTTGAAGGAACTGGGATGGAGTCCATCATATACGTCAATGGACAGTGTGCGTGATACGGCGCGGGTGTTGATAGGGGCTCTTTGATCTGCCCGTTTAATTGTGAGCGTGTACTCTGATCGCTGATCCTTGTTTACTGTTTTTGTTGCTCTTGTAATAAGGGGTATATACGAACACAGAGGTCACAGAGATGCCTTTTCCACAGCCTTAAAATCTCCCTCTGTGTTCTCTATGTTCTCTGTGGTTGTCATCTATAGTTCCAAATTATACATGCGGAGTAGTATACATATCAGTAAAAATACCGAACAAATGCGGATTCCTCTTGGGTTCCGGGTTGGGCATTTGAACAGCGATGCAGATTTCACTCACATCAACGTAACTCTTTGAAATATGGATTTCTTCATAGAAATATCAGTGATACTGGTGGCCTTAGTTTAGCTGCTTGAAGATCATACCAGATCTAACCGAATTTCGCCGCCATTTGCAACATCTTCTTCCGTGATTGTGATCTCTTTCGCAATGCCGCTTTCTTTACCCTGCACCGTATACGGCGTTACTGCTCTGGTATCGTATGGCCCCCCCTCTGTTGAATATGATACGGTCAATTCGTACCATCCTGTTTCATTTGCAACGGCTGTATTGTAATATTCAAACGTCCTTCGGCGGTTTGATATTACATTTGCTGCTGCAGATACGTTTTCATGCGGTGCTGCAAATCCGGTGATTTTTGCACCCTTTACATATTCAAATATTTTAACATATTTGACCTCGGGATTTTGAGCCACCGTACTATGGGATTCATAGACCAATCGCAGCTTACCCAGTGTTGCCCCATCAGAAACATGCAATTTTGTTAATGTAGTGTTCATGAACCTGTCATTCACAACCTGCAAGGTGCGGGTTTTAATGGTCTGCACCGTGTAAAAATTGTCCGCATCTTCCCCTGCAAGTTGTGCTAGATAGGAAAATTTTGTCTTTACCATCTTCATATCTGTGATCACATATCTTACATTTCGCCTGTCCAGTATTGCATTTGCTTCACTCTCATCCAGAGTGACAAAAAAACGTGCAGCATCATCCACACCTGCCTGGAAATTATTAGCCACCACAGGACGGTGCGCAAGATACACGATCCAGTTACCATAATCCCACCAGCTTATTACACCGTACTCGGGCTTTTCGATGGGGTTTGAGTAATACGATGTTTCAGGTGTGCTGGATTCAAGCCACATCAACGATTCCTGCCAGTCGGATGGTATCACGGAGGGATTACTCGCAATCGATATGCTTCTATTTACAGTGGGAACAAAAACAACTGCAATAATTACTGCTATAACAGCTATATCCCCAAGCTTAAATTTTGAAGATGTGCGTCTTGCTTTTGATGTTCTGGGAGCTCTATCGGGTTTTGACATTCCAAGTATTATCGTGATAAAATATCCGGTCAATATTGAAATATTTATTGAAAGCAAATATGTAAAACGCCTCTGGGAAACTGCAAGAAGTACGACAACCACGGTCCAGATAATGAAAAATACCGTTTCAGGTGCATAATTTTCTTTGATGGACTTCCTGATAACCGGACCAAACGCTGCAAATGCTGTTAAAAAACACAGGGCAAAACTTCTCCAAAGCACGGCGAGCGTGAATGAACCATTCGGATCGTAAAAGAGAGGTAATGCTTCACTGATCATTCCAAGCATAGCGCCGCTGCCGGAAATATATTCGAGTCCCGAGACTGTGCTGTGATAGAACTCAGGCGAAAAAATGTTGAGCGCAGCTGTCCCCACTGCAACCAGTGCCGCAACTGCGGCAGGATAATACCACCATTTCAATTTTTTTGAATATACGAACCCGGACAGCACTCCGAACAGTACAAACGCTGCCAGAAGAGATGCAACATATAGAACATGGAACCACGAAAGAAACATCGCACTCATTTCAAAACCGGGCCGAACTGCGGATGCGCAGATGGGTGTTATCAATATAAGTGTGACAAGATATGCCGTAATGCCGCTGATAACAAGGTATTCAGAGGACCTGTTTTCTTTAAGGTCAACCGTGAACTGGACAAATGCATACAAACCGATAAGGCCAATGAATATCGGTGAACCTATCCATGTGAATACGGACAAGGCCAGAACAATGCCAGTACATGCCGCATAGATCAGCGGCTTTGCCGCAGTTTTTTCTGAACCTGCTTTTTTGATGTCTGCAAAAGATAGGTCAGTGCTTCTGGCATGCTTCAGGGAGAGTATGAAAAATGCGTAAGCCGTTGTTGATAGCAATATTTCCGCAACATGGTGGTCGGTTGATCCTGCCTGCGAAACCACCAGGTGTACAGGAATGAATGCAAGCACGCCTGCACTGAATAAGGCGGTTTTGTTCTCAAAGATAGCTGATGCCGCAGCGTAGATCGGTATAAGTGTCAGAACACCCAGCAATACCGGCAAAAGCGCACCTGCAACTTCAATTGTGTGAGTATCAGGACTGCCCCAACCGAGAATAAGGGCAAGAAATGCTGCTGCCCGATCGTACAGCGGGGGCCATCCTAATTCAAAACCAGATGGGTAATTGAGATATGAATCGAATGTGAGATAATTGGGAAAATCAGAAGCTGTATGAATAATTCGCCTCATGTGATAGAATGAGTCACACCCGATGAACGATACCCTGCCATTTGCGAACACCACAGAGGATGATAGTAATCTCATGGTTAAGGCTGCCAGAACTATAAATACCAGTATAATTTTGTTGTTCAAAATACGCTTACGTGCAGCCATTGTGTTCGTCCGGGGAAGGTTATGCCTTTAATAGATTCTGACCATATATACAAATCCCATTGGTGTGATATTTTCTTCGATAGCGCGCAATCCACTTTATGGATATGAACTGCCCGCTGCACAGTAGTTTGATTTGGATTGCTATATAAGTGTGTGAACTTTGTTTTGATGAGGGTGCATTTATAGAACTTTTGGGTATTGCTGTTGAGTTTTTTGTTGGTTTTTATTGCTTTGAAGTTAAATAAAGATTTTGCCAATTGTAAGTGAACTCTTAACATTATATATGAAAGATTTCTGAATAATACTCCAGAAACCCAACAATTACAAAAGTTCTGGCTAAGGTTGAGTATATCGAAGAATTAGGTGAGGGTTGGGATAAAATTATCAAGGAACACAATAAGCATCCTTTGAATCCTGAAATGCCTGAGATAAAATCCACTGAAAACAGTACTTTTGTTACTTTGTTCTCAACAAAAGAAAATATCATTAAGTCGAACCTCTTGCGAGTAAAATTCGGGCCACAGAGAGCACAGAGGGCACAGAGGGAAGTTGCTGCGTTCTTTGTGGCAAAAAAAAGAAAGTGAAGAAAAAATGAGCCGACATTCGCACATACACCGCTCATGCGCCGCGATGGTCTTGCGGGCAATTTTCCGGTTC
>JAUVKD010000061.1 GCA_030596385.1 Methanosarcinaceae archaeon
GGGGCAAATGTCACCGAATCAAACTACCCTGGGACCACGGTTGATTTTACAAAAGGATATATGAAGATTGATGGTGATGATGTTGAACTGATAGATGTACCTGGTACATTCTCTCTCGACCCGAAGGATAAAGCAGAAGAGGTTGCTGTGGCAATGCTTCGAGAAAATAGGGATGCAAAGATAATTTGCGTTATTGATGCATCCAAAATAGAACGCGGGGTTTATCTGGCACTGGAAATTATTGAGGAAGGATATCCAATGGTAATTGCACTCAATATGTGGGATGGCGCAGTTGATAAAAACATCCGGATCGATATCAATAACCTTCAGCGGATCCTTGGTGTTCCGGTAGTATCGACTGTTGCTATCAGCGGTGAGGGAATAAAGGAACTTACATCAAGACTGAAAGAGGCAAAATCTATTGAAATCGAAGACATTATTAAAAATTCGGAAGGACTGACATGAAACAGACTATTGAACAGCGCTGGGACCTTATTGATAAGATCGCAAAACAAACCGTTACATTTGGAGAATACACACATAGCTTAAAGGATGCGATCGGAGAACTCACGATCAAGCCATTTACAGGCATACCAATTGCTATTGCAATCATGTATGCTTTCTGGAGCATATTCGGTTCATTCGCAGGAACACTATTTACCGATGGATTCATGGTCAAGATATTTGACGGGCATTTTCTCCCGTGGATGCAGAATATTTTTCCTGGCGATGGAGGGTGGTTGTATTATATTATAGTTGGTGATCCCCTAGCAGACAACTCTTTTGAGGCGTTTGGTATGCTGACATCAGGGCTCTTTGTTGCTATTGGCGTTGTACTGCCTGCGATATTTATATTCTACCTGATGCTTGCGTTATTGGAAGATATGGGGTATATGCCAAGACTCGCTGTGCTTATTGATACCGTGTTGCACAAGATTGGTCTGCACGGGTATGCTATTGTGCCAACAATCCTTTCCCTTGGGTGCAATGTACCTGGTGTAACAGCAACAAGAATTCTCGAAACAAAAAAACAGCGGTTTATAATGATGACACTGCTTGCAATCTTTATTCCATGCGGTGCTCAGATCGGTATTATGGAAGAAGTGATCCCAGATACTATGGGATGGGTTTTGCTCTATCTAATTATAGGATATTTTGTTTTTGGTTACATATTAAACAAAATAGTTCCCGGGAAATCACCCGAGTTTTTAATTGATGTACCGCCTTACAGAAAACCGATGATAAGCAATATCGGAAAAAAAGTGTGGGGAAGAATTGTGGGATTTTTCAAGGTTGCGATTCCCTTCGTACTGCTCGGCTGCGGGATTGTGAATGTTCTCTATCTTGTAGGTTTTATCGATTGGGTTGGTAATATTCTCTCGCCGGTCTTTGTTCTCTGGTTTGGCGTACCAGAGGCAACTGCAGGTCCGTTAATAGCAGCATTCCTGCGAAAAGACCTTGCAGTTGCACAGTTGTCCGTGATAGAAATGACACCATACCAGATGATCTCAGCAGTAGTACTTGTCTCGATATACTTCCCGTGCGTGGCAACATTTGCGATGATGATCAAGGAAGGGACAAAGGAAATGTTAGGAGCTCTGGCTGTTCTTTTTACGGTTGTCTTTCTCTACGGTGGATTGATACACCTGATAGGAATATTGCTGGGGGTGGCGTAAATGGCTGAAAGAACAATTGCTGTTATCTACTTTGCCATACTTGGCATCATAACCACGGCATTCGGGATTGCGGACATACTGGTCACAGCCGGATCAGGCAGTTTTGCCATCGGTATACTTGAAATACCAGACGACCTGTTCAGGGGCGGATGGGGCGGATTCATTGTGCTGTCTGCCGGACTGTTTTATCTCTCTGGCATCAGGAATTTTGAGAACATCCACCAGTTTTCAAAGATCATAATGGGAAGTATACTGATATGGATCATGGCAGGATGTGACATCTTTGCTATGATCACAGAATCGATACCTGGCGGGGAAGATGGATCGTGGTTTAACACACTTGATGGATTCCTTGGGATGTATGCGCCGCCTTATGCACCAGCAGTGTTATTATTGCCATTCTCGCTTATGGTGGTATACTACATCTTCAAACGGAAACAGGATATTTAAAGGTGAGAATAGTATGACCGTGATGAAGAATGTACTATCAGGAACTGTTAAAGGTGGTACTATCGACGCGCTTGCCAAAGAGCTGGACATAAATATGTCCACTCTTTTGGCTATGATCGATTTTCTGTCGGATGCAGGATATCTTGAAATAACAGGTCTGCAGTGTTCTTGTCAGGCTTCAAATCTGTGCGATAATCACTGCGGCCTGGAAGGTGGTTCACAAACAAAAATGTATGCGTTGACAATAAAGGGTGAACAGTTCCTTTCATGTACTGCCCCATAACTATTAAAATTTTCACATGGAAACATTAAAAACCACGGGTCACGTAGGTATAAGTGTAAATATGCTAACTCGAAAAGCTGAAGACTATCTTGAAGCAATCCTCAATATAACAGAAGATAAGGGATATGCCAGAATAAAGAATATAGCTGCTGCTCTGAATGTTAAGCCGCCAAGTGTTATTGAAATGGTCAAAAAACTTGATAAAATGAGTTTTGTTGTGTACAGGAAACATGACGGCATAACACTTACCGAAAACGGACGGGAGATCGCGTTGGTCGTAAAGGACAGGCATGATACCCTGAAAGCCTTTCTGGAAATTATAAAAGTTCCTGAAAAAATTGCAGAGAAAGATGCATGCACAATGGAGCATGAACTGGACGAAACTACGACAAAACAGATTAAAAATTTGGTTAATTTTGTGAAATCCGCGCCAGAATATCCTCAGTGGCTCAGATATTTTGAACAATTCTGCACGACAGGAAAGCATCCATGTGAGATTAAGACTCTCAGGTCAAAATAGTTCAAGCAGGTTTGATAAATTCCTGCTCTTAAATCCTGTATAATTCATATTGGCATATGTGCTATGTATCTACACAAATCTTCTGTTAAATTTGCTGTATTGTATAGATGGTTTCGATAAAATTCCGAGTGGAGTGCAAGTGAAAACACACGCAACCTTTAACAACATATGACACATATCAAGCAAACATATTTAAAAGCTAAATTACTACGAACGAATGAGGTATTAACCTGTATAAAAAAAATAATAATAAAAATAAACATGCTGCACCACAAGTCACACGAGTGCGCACTCCACGTAAAGATAATCGTGAAATACTTGCAACTGTAGAGAACATGCTCGGTGCAAATAGGGTGCGATTACGATGTATGGATGGAATTGTTCGAATGGGACGTATTCCGGGTTCAATGAAAAAACGTACATGGATTCGTGAAGGTGATATTGTAATTGCAGTTCCATGGGATTTTCAGGATTCAAAAGCCGACGTTATCTGGAAATACACACGACCACAAATCAATTGGCTTGAACGCAAAGGATTCTTATAATAAATATTGCCACTCATGAAAAAATATGAAAAAAAAGTACAACGTATTGACACCAAAGTCGATAATATGCGCATGAGGCGCAAAGATACAGATTCCCTGAAAGTAAAAGAAAATGTATTTGACACCGCCACACTAAAAACGCTTTACACTCTCTCAAACAAAGGAATCATCCATGCAATGGGCGGTTCGATCAGCACAGGCAAAGAAGCAAACGTATTTCTGGCAGATGGGGAAGATTGCGAATGTGCGATCAAAATATATAGAATATCAACAAGTACATTTAACTCAATGGAAGAATACATACTTGGAGACCCGCGCTTTGAGAACATAAGGCACCGCAAACGCGACATTATATTTACATGGACTCGAAAAGAACTGAGAAACCTTTCACGGGCACAAAATGCCGGAATACGTGTTCCAAACCCCATAACAACTGAGCGAAACATACTTGTAATGCAATTTATGGGAGAAGACGGGATACCATACCCCCTTCTGAAAGATGTATCGCTTGACAATAAAACAGCAAATAACATATTTGAGACCATTAAAGAATACATGCATAAATTATTTATAGATGCAAAATTGGTGCATGGCGACCTGAGTGAATATAACATTATGATAGACCCCAACGACCTGACACCTATAATTATAGACATGGGGCAAGCCGTAACACTTGAACACCCGCGTGCAGACGCTTTTTTACGGCGTGACATAAAAAATATACTGAGATTTTTTAATCATTTCAAGATTACAGTGTCTCCTGAAGAGATGTATGCATTTATCCGAAACAGTGTGAAAAAAAATTGATTCATAAAGTATCAAATTAAGTGATTCACATAATAACAGGCGAATATAATATGACATATGTAAAAATACCACATGATAGAATTGGCGCAGTTATTGGCCCAAAAGGTAGTGTCAAGGAACTCATTGAAAAAAAATCATCCGCAACACTAGATATTAACAGTGAATCAGGAGTTATTGAGTTTATTCAGGGAGACGATCCAATATCATCAATGCGTGCTGCAGACGTCGTGCAGGCAATCGGACGCGGATTCAATCCGGACAAAGCAATCGAATTCCTTGACGATGACATGTTGATGCTTGATGTAATGGACCTGTCACAAGTCACAAGCACACCAAAAGAACTGCTTCGGCTAAAGGGAAGGATTATTGGAAAAGGCGGCAAAACAAGAGAAATTGCCGAGAAAATGATTGGAGTCAAAATATCAATATATGGTAAAACAGCAAGTGTAATAGGACATCCCGAACAGAACCATATTATCAGAACTGCAATAGAGATGCTTATAAACGGTTCAAACCACGGTAGTGTGTACAGTTTCCTTGAAAAAAAAAGAAACGAATTGCTACGGTCACAACTGGATTCGTACTAACACAAATACCATATTGATCTTAATCAAGTGGATCAAAATAATATGATGTCTACTCTGTTCAATTCGAAATGTTTAATAACCATCTGCCAAAATATATTCATGGTGACTGAATGCGAAGATATAAGAACAAATCCGAGATACGGATGTATGCAATATTCGGATTTTTACTTTTGCCAATCGCAAGTTTATGTTATAACAAAGACCTTTCCATTGGCACAATCTCATCTACGCCCTTATTTTTCTTACTTCTCATCATGCTTGTTACTAGCAGGATAGAAATTCCTTTTACAAAAATCCGTACAAAAAAACCTGAACATCTAAAACGTGACGCGCTTGCTCTTGAAAACATATACGGAGTGGCAGTCTTAGATGAACTTTTTTTTGAAAAAAGACAAGCATTTGATACAGAAATAACGTTAAATCTAGGTGGATTTATAATTCCCACACTCGCATTATTATACCTAATAATCAATCAACCATATACAGCCGCGCTTGAAGTAATGCTAAGTATAATTGTAGCAGTAAGCCTGTTAGCAGAGATGATAAGCGGCGTAGGAATTGTTGTCCCTGATTATGTAGGACTCATCTCAGTCCCATTCGCACTAGTTCTTGCACCACAAAATACAGCAGTTGTTATTTTCATATCAAGTGTAGGAGGAATATTGATTGGCAGTTGCGCTACACTTTTGACATTCAACAGGGAAAAAAAAGGGAGCGCTTATATAAATCTTGGAGGCAAAGGAGGATTTAAAGCGATTTATGTTTCTGCGCTTGTTGCAAGCCTGATATCATATATCGTAACGATTTAGCCCTGTGCAAGTTTTGCTTGAAGCATTGAGTTTCTTCATTTGATATGACTTTTCATTGTTTTCTGGTAGGCTATAGGCAGATAATTTACTTTTGATAGCGAGTATAAAAACGGATTTGCTTGCTATTGATTTTAGGAACATCTTTGAAAGTCCAGAAAAAGGATAGTCGATATCCTGACATATAATTCCCTGCATCCCCTTTAAAAGATCGGATACTTCACGAACAGAAAGTAATAATATGAATAGCGGTACTGCAAAAAAGCCAGAAATATTCATTGAACACCGATTTTCGCCAGCCGTTTATATTCCACCAATAACTCACCATTTTGACATCAAAACCTGACAACCATTACTATTTTTCAGACAATATTACTTCAAAATATGTTTCATTCACGGAACATAAAAACATTGGTTTTTTATGATAAATCACCGTACCGAGTCAATTATGATATAGAAATAAGCACAGAATATACCATAAACCA
>JAUVKD010000226.1 GCA_030596385.1 Methanosarcinaceae archaeon
AGGATAGTGGAATAGATGTCGTAAGGTCGGGAGAAGAGCGGTTTCTTGAACGCGGCGCAGTCATTATTATAGGGCACATCATTCACACCGATATACAGGATACGATCGATAAGATCGACAGGACAGGGTTTGCAGAGGTTGTTGATCTTTCTCTTTCAATGCCTCGCATAGATATGCCTTCATCAGCACTAATCAAGATAGATGCTATCGGAAAACAGGAACTAAGTGATGCTATGTCGTTATTAAAAGCAGTGGCTGATAAAAAAGATATTCTGGTCATTGAGCCGATCGACACTAAATGATATTAAAAGGTGATTTAATGAAAACGATACGTACATCTATTATTGGATTTGGAGCTGTCGGTCAGGGTGTTGCAGAGGTGCTGTTACAAAAGGAAAAATACCTGAAAAACATTGGTCTTGATATCAAGGTTGTAGCAATCGCAGATTCAAAAGGGGCTGCCCTTGATCCCGATGGTCTGGATCTTTTAAAAGTCCTGTCCCAAAAACGTGCCAGAGGTAAAAGTAAAGACAAAGGCACAGTGGGATCCGAAAAATTAACAGGACTTGAGATTATCAAAAATATAGATCATGAACTTGTGATTGAAACCACTCCTACTGATATCGAAACAGGTGGTGTAGGGCTTGTAAATATGCGTGCGGCTTTTGAGCATGGTCGTGATGTTGTCACTTCGAACAAGGGACCGCTTGCCCTGAAGTACAGGGAACTTTCAGGGATTGCAAGTGAAAACGGATCAAGATTCAAATTTGAAGCAACAGTTGGCGGTGCGATGCCCATAATTAACCTGATAAGGGACGTCCTTGCAGGCAATGATATTATCAGTATCGAAGGAATACTAAACGGAACATGCAATTACATACTGACACGCATGATGGAGGAACAGGCTTCCTACGAACAAATGCTTGCCGAATCACAGGAACTGAATATTGCCGAGACTGATCCGACCTATGATGTTGAGGGAATCGATGTGGCATGTAAACTGGTTATCCTCGCAAATTCCATATTCGGAATGGATGCCAATTACAAGGATGTTGATGTTACAGGGATCACAAAGATCACACCTGAATCCCTCATGCTGGCACAGGATGACGGATATGTAGTCAAACTGATCGGCGAAGTAAAAAAAGACCTTATCCGGGTGGGACCAAGATTGGTTCCGGTCGGAAATCCGTTAGCAGTAGGCGGGACACTAAACGTCGCATCTATTCAGACAGACCTTGCAGGAACTGTAACAATCACAGGCAGGGGCGCGGGTTCGATAGAGACTGCAAGTGCGATAATAAGTGATATTATAGCGATCTATCGATAATAGGTCAAATGGATATTTGAGATCTGCAAAAGAGTCGGATGAGGTGAATCTTCACGTCCGGTTCTGTGGAGAGCCCATATATCTTCTAAGATATTACTCCAATAAGAAGTGCACTCTAGGCTTTACTCGACAGAACACAGAAGAAGGTTGCAGTTTATTCCATAAGTTAAACTGTATTTAACAATCAAATCACATGACAATCAAATGGATGAAAAATTAGTATCGAATATTTAGATTCTTGACTATAATGTGATTCAATTATTCAGTATATATAGAAGCATATCTTTACTGAGTTTTCCCTCGTGTGAAACTTTATCTGCAATATTCTCATCAGAGAGACCTTCTGATCTCAAATATTTGATCCTTTCATTGATAGCAGGAGATATGCTGTAATATTCGTTTATGTCCTTTCTATGCCCCCACACATCTCCTTCGATCAACTTGATATTTTGCATAGCCATGAACATTTCGATCGATTTTGATATCGTGCGCCTGTATGATCCAGGAAGCTGTATCGCCTCGACTTCAGGACAGGTTTTAACAAGTGTAAAAATATCCGTATTCGATGGCCTGAATGCAAAGTGTATGACATTTTCATTTTTATTCAGGTTTGGAATCTCTTCTCTTGAACTAATTACTCTGATTTTCATTTGATTGCCCCAGTCCTTTAATTTATATCCTTTAATCTATATTCAGTATAAACATAACTTAACAAAATGTTGTATGCACTCACCTATTAAATAATTACCGATTGATGGATTTTTGAAACAAAACTACCGCCTTATGGCAGTTCGTTTTTTCAATAAATACTCCATGAAATGCCCCTGAATATTGAATCCAAAATATCATTGTTCCAAAGCCTATTAACAGGAAAAGATTACAAATTCATTCATCAAATCTGGCCCTTACAGCATCAGCATGCGCCGTAAGCCCTTCTTTCTCAGCAAGGGCTATGATGGTATCCTTGATACCACTAAGTCCATCTTTTCCGATTCTCTGGATACTTGAGTACTTAACAAAATGGTTAATATTGAGCCCGGAATATACTTTTGCATAACCGGCTGTTGGAAGCACATGGTTCGTACCAGATGCATAATCTCCTGCCGATACAGGTGCGTAGTTCCCGATAAATATAGAACCTGCATTCTTGATCCTGTCTAAAACATGGTCTGCATCATTGACCATGATCTCAAGATGTTCAGTCGCGAACTCGTTGGCAAAATCAATGCATATGTCTATAGAATCTGCAACG
>JAUVKD010000141.1 GCA_030596385.1 Methanosarcinaceae archaeon
CAAAGACCGGTTTTGCACCGACAAGCAGGATAGGATTTACCGTAGAGACAAAAGTAAACGAAGGCACAATAACCTCATCCCCTGGTTTGAGATCCAGCAAATAAGTTGCAAGTTCTATAGCACTCGTACACGATGTCGTCATCAAGACCTTCTTAGCATCAAAACGAGACTCAAAGAACTCACTCACCTTTTTAGTATACTCCCCATCACCGGAGATCGTCTTGCCATTATCGATATTGCCAATAAGTTCAGTGATATACACCAGCTCATTACCGGTGATGTAAGGTCTGTTGAATGGAATCCTCATCTTCACTCCTTTATCCTATTATCAATACTTAAAAGCAAGTCATTGGCATACTTCAAAGACTCGAACGTCCCCGCATCTGTCCATTCCCCATCAACTGTCGCATACGTCATCTCGCCGCGCTCCGCATAAATATTATTCACAGAGGTAATCTCAAGTTCCCCACGCTCAGAAATTTCAATATTCCGTATAAAGTCAAAAACCTTGTCATCATACATATACACCCCAATAACAGCATGATCACTCTTAGGGTCCTGCGGTTTTTCTTCGATTTGAATGATCATCTTACTTCGCTCATCCAGTGCAGCAATACCAAACCGCTCAGGGTCCCCTACCTTCTTAAGCAGCACCTTCGCACCGGACGTCTGCTTTTTAAAACCCTCTATATAAGGTCTAATGCTATGAGTAAGTATATTATCCCCAAGGATCACCACAATCCGCTCCCCACCTGCAAAACCTTCAGCCAGTGCAAGTGCATCTGCAATCCCACCAGGACGGTCCTGCACCTTAAAAGTAAAATCGCATCCTACGTCATACCCGCTTCCAAGTAAGCCCACAACATCTCCCATGTGCTCTTTGCTTGTAACGATCAGAATATCTGTAATACCAGTGCTGATCAATTGCCGAATCGGATTAAAGATCATAGGTTCTTTCCCAACAGGCAACAAATGTTTATTGGTGACTTTTGTTAACGGGAACAAGCGCGTGCCGGTTCCGCCGGCGAGTATAATACCTTTCATTTTTAATCATCTCTTTTTTGTGCAATACATAGAAGGCTACTGCCAAATGGTAGATTCACATAATTCAATAAATATGATTCCAATCTGAATATATTAAAAAATATACTATTCAGCAAGGGATTAATCTGTAACTCATTGGAAATCTGCTCCTCAATGTCATCATTTGTACTTCTATTCAGTAAAAGACGGCGTGAAATATATATGAATGGGTACAAAAATGTCATGAAATAACTAATCCGTATTATTTCGAATCCCCCTTCCCTTATAATTTCTTTCAAATCCACAATGTTATATCTCCGTTTGTGCTTTGCATACTCGTCATTTTTTGACCACAACTTTTTATTTGCAGGAACTGTGATGAAAAGAAATCCACCTTTTTTAAGTGCAGAATGTATATTTTTCAAAGCAAGTTTGTCATTATCGATATGTTCAATAACGTCGAAAGCACAGATACCATCGTAATGATCATAGAACAATTCATCATACACATTAAATTGATAATAATTAGTACCAGCCCTTCTCTTTTTACAGTACCTCAACCCTTGAAGAAATAAATCGGCACAATCGATAGTATACCCAATTTTTTGTAAATGCGACGCTACGAATCCGGTACCACAGCCAACCTCCATAATCTCAGATTTGATTGGCAAATATCTTCTAAGAGCATTTCCAATGATTATATTCCGCACCCTAAACCAGAAATTAGTATTTTCGGCTTCATACAACCTACTAAATGAATCTTCCGGAAAAAAGTCGGTAAGGTCATTTGCTTCATCCGAGAAACAATAAATTCCATCCAGTGATGGATATTCTCGCTGGCATCCATTACAAAAAAAGCCAACATTGGTTTTTTCTAAAACGTTTTTACAATTGATACACTTTAACAAACGAGACCACATTCCACTAAAATTTAATATTAAATATTTTCCAGTAATTAATTTTCAAATTTACACAATACAATAGTATCATGACTTAAGTTATTTATTGACCACTGAATTCAACCATTCCCGATTGTCTAAATACCAATGTATCGTTTTTCGAATCCCATCTTCAAACGTGATCTGTGGTTTCCACCCAAGTTCATTCCGTATCTTTGAAGAATCTATAGCATACCGCCAATCATGCCCTTTTCGGTCTTCAACATATTCGATCAACTCCTCCGAAATCCCGGATTCCGGTAAGATCTCTGACATCTGGCGTATTACAAGCTTTACAATATCAATATTGGTCCACTCATTGTTCCCGCCAATATTATACACTTCACCGATCCGCCCTTTATTCAAGACCGCATCGATCGCAGTGCAATGATCATCAACATGCAACCAATCACGCACGTTCAACCCATTGCCATACACAGGAATATTCTTACCCGAAAGACAATTCAAGATTGTAAGAGGAATCAGTTTTTCAGGGAACTGGTATGGTCCATAATTATTCGAACAGCGGGTGATATTAACAGGCAGATCATAAGTTTCGTAATATGCCTTTGCCAATAGATCGGCTGAAGCCTTACTGGCTGAATATGGACTGTTCGGGTCAAGCGGTGTTTTTTCTGTGAAGTATCCGTTCGTTCCTAATGAACCATACACTTCATCAGTTGATATTTGAATAAATTTTTCAACACCAAAATTCAAAGCAGCATCAAGCAGAATCTGTGTGCCGATTATATTTGTTTGTACAAAAATGTCTGGATTATTGATACTTCTATCAACGTGGGATTCTGCTGCAAAATGGATTACGTAATCCGGATCAAATTCAGTGAAGATTTCTTTCACTGCGGTTTTATTGCAGATGTCGGTTTTATAAAATGAGTAGTTTTCAAGATGTTTTATTGATTCTAAATTCGCTGAATTTCCAGCATATGTTAGTTTGTCGATATTGGCGATGTGGATACTATCGGAATATGTATTTAATAGATGGTTTATAAAATTGCTTCCGATGAAACCTGCGCCGCCGGTGATTAGACATTTCATGTTAACATTCCTTAAATGTAAGTGTTCACGATGTATTGAGCCTTTCCAATTACGAATATGGATGCTAAACATTTAATAATTTTCATCAGATGCTATGCGTGGAATTATACACTGAAAATAAATGTAACAATTTTTTTTATGATCACAACCATTCCGGTCACACCCCATTCATCTGCATCACAATTCTCTTCAACTCTTCATAAATCTTCCTATCGAACTTCAACACCAACACCACATAAACCATTCCACCAAACACAACCGGAACCAGTGCCAGCCACACATTCGACAGCGGCACAACCATCCGATATCCGCCCACAAACAATCCCATCACAACAGATGCCTTCAGGATATTCAGTAAACTCTCATGTTCCAGCGCTATCGTCATTGTCCTTGCCAGCACTCGTCGTGCAAGAAATGCATTCAATAACAGGGTCACAAAAGTAGCGATCGCAGCACCTGTAATGCCAATCACAGGTATCAATACCGCGTTCAGCACGATGTTCGCGGTCGCTGACACAGATGTGACCTTGAATGCATCCTTCTGTTGATCCATGGCACCGAGATAGGTCAGGAAGAAGAACTGGAACACGTTGATGATATGAACAATGAACAGTACCACAAGCACAGGGTATCCTTTCGCAAAATCGGCACCGTAGAAGTAATACAGTAACTTGTCGCCAAGCAATATGCCGCCTATGCATAGTGGGGTGGCCAGAAGCAGCGCATAGGTGATCGCACGGGAAAGGGACTCTTCTATCTGTATTATTTCCCCTGTCTTGCCCCAGCGGCTAACCTTTGGCCACAGTGTGGCCTGCAGTGAGGTGGTGGCAAGTGCTGCGATCGATGTGAACTGCATCACAACCCTGTACACACCCACATCAGGGTTGCTCATATAATAACCGATCATAACCGTATCAGCATACGAATACACCATCACCCCGCTTGCAGTCAGGAACAGCCAGAATGAGAATGTAGACAGGCTCTTTATATGGCGCCACCCAAAACGTACAAGATGCAAATCAAAGAACCGCAGCTCGATCATGGAGGCAACGATCATCCCTGCAACAAAACCGCCCGCAAGACCAGCGACACCATAACCCATGAACACTGTTATGACCTGGACAAGGATGCGTGTGATCTCACGAATAAAACCACATGTTGCTTGTATTCCGATCTTTCCACGCCCGGCAATAGCACTGTTCACTGCACCATATATCAGAGAGCCGATCAGTGCCACCAGCAACCAGTTGAACACACCTGCATTATTGAGGTCCACAAAATGCTCCCTGAACGCGAG
>JAUVKD010000225.1 GCA_030596385.1 Methanosarcinaceae archaeon
AAATAAATCTAATTAATAATTGGAATTATTCTCTTTATTACTCAATTATTGCATATAATCTTTACGAAAACATGAAAACAGTGATGTCTTTACTGCATGCGTTTATATTCATAACGGGAATTGCTGGTGTGTGCACAAGGTTCAAGGAAAAAATGAGCAAAGGCCAGCAATAAAGATGTATTCGTAACAACAATCCGCCGCAGGCGGCATTATCCTGCCATCACCAATAAACTACAGACCCATGCATAACGAATTGGTGTATCCACTTCAAATCTAAGGGTAATAGAATACATTGTTTAAATCGAAAGATGCTTCTGCACTTGATTTAGAGAATCCAAATATGCATTTTACCCTGCTTTTTGAAGGGGATACGAATTGATTAATTATCCAAAAAATCAAATAGCATCACGGAGATGTACATACTTATGCCAGGAAACACATTCGGTCATTCATTCAAAATAATAACATGGGGGGAATCACACGGGCGCGCGGTAGGTGTTACCGTTGATGGTGTCCCGGCAGGCCTGTTGCTTTGTGAAGAGGACGTACAAAAAGAACTTGACAGGCGCAGACCCGGGCAGAGTGAGGTATCTACACCGCGTAAAGAAGCCGATCGCGTGGAAATACTATCCGGATTGTTCGAAGGTAAGACCACGGGCACGCCGATCGCGATGCTTGTGTGGAACAAAGATGCCGATTCAGGATCATATGATAATATCAAAGACCTTGCGCGTCCGGGACATGGTGATTATCCCTATATTGCAAAATACGGTATTCGGGATTATCGCGGTGGCGGACGATCATCTGCGCGCGAGACCATTGGACGCGTAGCTGCAGGTGCAATTGCTAAAAAGCTTTTATCTTACTCCGGTATTGATATTTTTGCTCATGTAATTGAACTTGGCGGTATCTGTGCAGATCCTGTTTCATTTGATGATATACTAAACAATGTTGAAAAAACACCAGTGCGATGCGCCGATCTCGATGCTGCAGAAAAAATGCTCGAAAAAATAATACTCGCGCTTGCAGAAGGTGACAGCATCGGCGGTGTTGTTGAAATAATAGCCCGTGGTGTACCTGCAGGGATCGGAGAGCCCGTGTTTGATAAACTGGATGCTGATATTTCAAAAGCTGTCATGAGCATCGGGGCTGTTAAAGGTGTTGAGATCGGTGCGGGATTTAAATCGGCGAAAATGTATGGCAGTGAAATGAACGATCCGTTCATTATCAAAGACGGGGTAATTGCGACCGGATCGAACAATGCCGGCGGAATAATTGGCGGAATTTCATCAGGAATGCCGATAATATGCCGTGCTGCTGTCAAACCAACCCCATCCATTTCAAAGATGCAGCATACTGTTAATATGTCAACATTGGATGAGACAACAATTATTATAGAAGGGCGACATGACCCAACCATACCGCCACGGATGGTTCCGGTAGCTGAAGCAATGGTTGCAATAGTTATTGCAGATCACATGATTAGAAGTAGCAGAATTGGTGCAAATTCATTATTGAATATTTAGCAGATAGGAATCAAACATTGCTGTACAGGCAAATATAAGATAAAAAACAAGACAAATGAATGCAAAAATAAATCCTGACAAGAGATGATAATCATGCTATATAAACAATTATCTGATGTTACTGATACAGAGATGGAAAAACTTCTCTGTCGTGGGGGTGAACTTGCAGATGTCACAGACACCGTGTCATCCATACTTTCCGATGTGCAAGAAGGAGGCGACAGTGCCCTGATACATTATACAAAACAATTTGATGGTGTACAACTTACTAATATCGAAGTTACGGAAAAGGAAATAGATGAGGCAGTAAGTAAACTTGATGATGAACTTCTGCATCACCTTGAAATTGCAGCAAACAACATACGCACGTTCCATACTGCACAAATGCCGCAGGGTACATGGTTCATTGAACTGATGCCAGGCATCGAACTCGGGCAAATGATGACACCGCTTGGCAGTGTTGGTGCCTACATACCTGGCGGACGGGCGTCTTACCCATCAACTGTGCTAATGACAGTGATACCTGCAAAGGTTGCAGGTGTCAAAAATATTATTATATGCACACCACCGCAAGCTGATGGCAGCGTGAACCCGCTTACCTTAGCAGCTGCAAGGATTACAGGTGTCAGCCATGTTTATAAGATCGGTGGAGTACAGGCAATCGGTGCTATGGCATACGGTACTGAAAGTGTGGTGGGAGTTGACAAGATCGTGGGTCCGGGTAATGTATATGTGACAGCAGCTAAGATGCAGGTTCGGGAAAAAGTTGAGATCGATTTCCCTGCCGGACCCAGTGAAGTGCTTATTATTGCCGATGATTCGGCTGATGCAAAAATGGCAGCATCCGATATCATCGCACAGGCAGAACATGATCCAAGTGCTATTTCTGTATTGATAACAAACTCTGGATCCCTTGCAGAAAAAGTAAAGGATGAGGTCATCCGGCAGGCTGATAACACCAAACGACGCGAAATTGTACATGCATCACTAACCATTATCTCAAGATGTTCTGTTGCGAACTCGTTTGCAAAATCGATGCAAACATTCATGGAATCTGCAACAAGCACTGCCGCATT
>JAUVKD010000201.1 GCA_030596385.1 Methanosarcinaceae archaeon
AAGGCAGGGGATGCGATACTTTCAGATGATGACCGAAAGGTGATACTTGATATGTATCACAGGATTAATTCTACAAAAGGCGGACCACGCATATTTTCCAGTACATTCTTTGAGGGAAAGATGTTAGGGTGTCTTGCCGGGCAGCGATGGGTGCATGTTTGCGTGGACGGTTCTGTAAAACCGTGTCCTTACTTGCCGTTAGAGTATGGTAATATTGAAAATGAATCACTTAAGAGTATATGGAATAAGATCCGTTCGTATCCGCAGTTCAAGGGTGAGAGGCATGTGTGCTTGATGCACGATCCGAAGTTTATGGAACTTGTTTCGAGGATACCAGAGGATGCTAAGGTGCCTTATGATTTTGGTTTATTGAAACAATAAGATTTTGAGACAAACTGTCAGGTCGGATGTATATATACTTCTAATATCACATGCATACGAAAAAAAATAAAATGAAATAATCCGGCACTTGTATGCAAGATTTATTACATTTCTTTAACTACGTGAATATTGGAAACAGGTACGTAATGTTTTTTGCCAACGTCTTTGCCTTCGGTTGGATAAAACACGATATAGTGGTTGTGTCCTTCCAATTCAAGTAAATTTGCAGTCGTTATCCAGGTTTCGGATTTAATTTCTCCTGTTTCATTAGTACGACATTTTGTTTTAATTAGATATTTTCGATTTGTCACAATAAGCCCTCCTTATATAATTGAAACATGCACAGATAACTAATTATTATCCATTATCATATTTCAAGTTTTTCTTAACGGTGACACATACGAACATTTACATACATTTACGTATTTTTATTGTTGATTTTATTGATTTTAGTTGTTTTGCATATTTGAGCACAAGGATAGTAATAGTAATTGAGGAAACATATGAATATGAAACTTGACCCATGGGGCGCAGTGAATATAGACAATTATTCAAAACTATTCCATGAATTTGGGATACTTCCATTTGATACTGTATATTCGGATATATCCAGACCTCATAAGTACATGCGAAGAAACGTAATATTTGGCCATCGCAGTTATGATCTCATAACAGGTGCAATTAAGAAAGGCAAACCATTTTCAGTTATGAGCGGCTTCATGCCATCAGGAAAGGTCCATCTTGGCGGTAAAATGGTAATGGATGAAATAATCTGGCATCAGCAGATGGGAGGCGATGCGTTTGTAGGCATTGCTGACCGGGAATCACATTCTGTTCGCGGCATGTCATGGGAAAAATGCCGTGACCTTGGTATTAATGAATACATCCTGAGCCTGATAGCTCTCGGATTTGAACCGAATGGGCTTATCTATTTCCAGTCTGAATCAAACCGCGTGAAAGACCTGGCATTTGAACTTGGTATTAAGGTGAATTTTTCAGAACTTAGCGCAATATACGGTTTTAGCGGAGAGACCAATATATCCCATATGATCAGTGCGCTTACACAGAGCGCTGATATTTTACAGCCACAATTAACGGAATTTGGCGGACCAAAACCTACCGTTATTCCGGTGGGTGCAGACCAAGACCCACATATACGACTGACGCGCGGATTAGCAGATAAAATGAATATGTTCCATGTATCTGTTCATCCGTATAAAATATCAGATTATGAAAGTGGGGAAATGATTACAATTCATTCAAAAGCACATGCAGATGTGATTGTTCAATCCGCAACTCAAAAAGCATTTAATTCTATTGAAAAGGCACTAAAAGATGTACAAATGAATGACGTTAAAATAGATCGATACACTGGTCATATAGACATTCGATACATCACCTCTAATAGATCAGATGTTATTCTTGAAACAACTCAAAATATTGTTCGTCAGGTGGAACGGAAATTAGGAGGATATGGTTTCATGCCGACTGCGGCCACATATCACAGGTTCATGTCAGGGCTTCAGGGCGGCAAGATGTCAAGCAGTATTCCTGAAAGCCATATAGCTCTTACAGATGATCCGAAAGAAGCTGCAAAAAAGGTGAAACGTGCAATGACTGGCGGTCGTGTGACACTTGACGAGCAGAAAAAACTTGGCGGTGAACCGGATAAGTGTTCGGTATATGAACTGCTATTGTTTCATCTAATAGATGATGACAAGGAATTAATGGAGATACATTCAGAATGTGTCAGCGGTAAGCGTATGTGTGGCAGTTGTAAATCACTTGCATCCGAACTTATGTCCGATTTCCTGACTGAACATCAGGAATTGCGTGAACTTGCCAGAGACAGATTGGATGAATACGGATTATAATTTGACAGTATATTTTGAACAGATGATGAACTGTCCGAACAATTTGATAATGGCATGATGATATAATTATAGATAAAAAACTAAGATATGTATATTCATAACACAGATCAGGTGCAATAATTATGGGCATTAAATACAATCTCACAACCAATGACAAAAATGTATTGCTTACACTGGACAAATTACCATTATATGCAACTCCGAAAGAACTTGCAAAGGAATCATTCTTAAAGACAGAGACAGCCATGCAATCAGCCTATCTACTGGTTGAGAATGGACTTGCAATGGTTAATGAGGAACTTGTTGAAACATATATGTTAACAGCAGAAGGTATGGAATATGCAAAGAATGGATTACCCGAACGCCAGATAATCAATGCAATATCAGAACCTGCTTCCATTAACGATCTTAAAAATCGCTTGTCCCCGCAAATGGTTGGTATTGCAACCGGATGGCTTCGCCGCAAAGGCTGGGCAACCATTGAAAAAGGCATGATAGTTCCGACCGGCAAATCCGATACCAGCGATGATGAGATTTTGCTCGGAATGTTTGGGGAACAGGCACAGGCCATAGATAAACAGGATGTTGACATCAAGGTCTTGAAGGATCTTATCAAACGAAAACTTGTGTCGAAACACGAGGAAAAAAACAGGCATATCTCGATCACAGATGCAGGAAAGGCACTGATCACAGAGGGAATTGTGATCGAAG
>JAUVKD010000020.1 GCA_030596385.1 Methanosarcinaceae archaeon
GAAATAAAAGGTGCCACTCGTATTGCCAGTGTGGGCGATGCAGTCATGACAGTCCTGGTAGCGCTTGAAGATGATGCTATAATGGTGCTTGATCCTGACACATATGAAACGGTCACTATCAAAAAACCCGTCGTATTTGCAGCACAATCCGGCAGCGAAATACCGGTTATCAAAACAGAATACGGTCTGTTCGCCTTACCCGGTGAACACGCATGAAAAACAATCGTGCAGGAAAATGAAAAACATGAAAGACGTTTTAATTATCGGATACAGCACACGAAATATCGTTTGTTCTGCCAGGCGTGCCGGATATAATGTTTACTCTATTGATGCATTCACTGATTTAGATCTTGTAGAATGTGCCTCCGGATCAAGAGCGTTTGATCTTGATGGGAATATAGATATAAAGACCATCAGCCGCGAGAAAATAACAGAACTTATGGATAGCCTGGGAGTGGATTTTGATGCCATTGTTCTTGGTTCCGGTTTTGAAATGATGGATCTGACCAGTCTTTCGCACCCCATATTGAATAATTCCCCGCGTATCATGCAGGAAGTTTCCGACAAGGAAAAATTTGCAAAAAAACTTGTTTCAATGAATATACCGCACCCACATACTTATGATCTGAGTGATATAGGGCATATCAGGTATCCGCTCATGGTAAAACCAAAATGTGCAGGCGGTGGAAAATTTAACAAGTTGGTTTTTGATGTGGGTGAACTGAATTCATATCTTGATGAGATATCAAATATGAGAATGGATATCAGTACGGATGATATGCTAATTCAGGAATTTGTGTCAGGTGTACCTATTAGTGTTTCGGTGATATCAATAAAGGGAAGTGCAGTTGCAGTTGCTGTTAATGAGCAGATGATCGGAATATCATGGCTCACCGGATTACCTTTCGCATACTGTGGTAATATCACACCGTATGAGACGCCTTATGCTGAAAAGATGTGCGACATGGCAGAAGATCTGATTTTAAAACTTGGTCTGGTCGGCTCAAACGGCGTTGATTTTATACTCACGGATACCGGTCCTGTTGTAATAGAGGTCAATGCAAGATTTCAGGGTAGCATGGACACTGTTGAACTTGCAACCGGTATCAATTTGTTTGATGCACACGTAAAGGCATTTACAGGTGAACTTTTACCCGAATTGCAAACAAGACCTGAGACAAAGCAGTATGCAGCACGGGCAATTGTGTATGCCAAAAAACGTTTGTTGATAGATGTGATGACAATCGATGAGTTACGAAACGAACCTGTTACGGACATTCCAAATTCCGGTTATCTGGCGGATGTAAATGAACCTGTGACATCGATCCTGCATACAGAAACGACACGATATGGCGTTATGGCAAATATCAAAAAAAGTGTGTGTGCTGTTTATAAAATTATTAATGAAAGCGCAGTTTGATAACAAATAAGTAACCATAAATTAATATTACAATACATTACATTATGTGACTTACGAGGTGAATATTCTTGATTGATTTAAATGATCAAGTTGTACGGGGATACCTTACACGACTTGTAGACAATGATGGATTGATTATGATCGAGCGGATGCCTGAAGGCGAGGTGACGGATGAACAAATAGCAGAAGCAAGTGAAGTTCTGTTAAATGTTGTAAGACGGACCCTGTTTACATTGTCTGAGAACAAACTTGCAACATGTAAACGGGAACGTGATTCCAGCAGTGGCTGGCTTACGTATCTGTGGCACCTGGATATGACAGATATTGAGCCGCAACTGGCAAAAGAGAAAAAAAAGTTGACCCGGAATCTTAAAATACGTCTTGATTTTGAAGAGGACAACGTATTTTATGTCTGTCCTGACGGATGTGTCAGGATGTTTTTCAACGATGCGGCAGAAAGCGAATTCCTTTGTTCGATATGTGGCGAGGATCTGATATTTCAGGATAACACGGATTTTACAAAGGCTTTGAAAATGCGTCTTGAGGCTATAAATACAAAATAAACAATAGGCAACAGGCATATGCCTCATAATCGATTCACATGATTTCATTCGATAATGCCGTAAATATCTTATATGATTGTGGCTGTGCCCAAAATGTAATTGATCACTGCCTTGCAGTGTCTTTTTTGTCTATCAATACAGCACAGGAGTTATTAAAGTCAGGAAAAAATGTTGACATTGAATTAGTGGGAGTTGCAAGTGTACTGCATGATCTTGGACGTGCTCGTACACATGCGATTGACCACGCAGTTGTGGGTGCAAAAATGGCGGAAGAACTTGGTCTTGATGCACGTATTGTCCGAATTATAAAATGTCACATTGGTGGAGGGCTCTCAAAGGTTGAGGCAAAAGAATCGGGACTTCCTGATGGCAATTATATTCCATTTACCATAGAGGAAAAGATCGTTGCGCACTGTGATAATCTTATGCGGGGGACAAAACAGATAAGCGTGGATGAATATATTTTAAGAATGCAATCCTGTTGCATGAGTAAGAAAAGTATTGATCGAATCAGGATTCTTGCGAATGAAATTGGTGTGCTGCAAAAAACGGATTGAACACTAACTTGATAATGGGTAAATACTTGTGGCAGTTTGATTGATATAGGTGGCGTTTTTGGGCCCTGGGACAAAAACGCTCAATCTACAATCTATTGATGCTATAGTTCTAAAAATTATTATATCTATAATATACAATTGAAAACGTTTCATCATTAGGTCGATTAATCAATTGATTTTGGCATATTGTTGAAATGACTGTATCACAAAAAATTTGGTATACCCGCAACAAACTTGGTGGAAATGTGATTATAGTGGTGTAATCCAAAAAACAAAATTTCATCGCCTGAGATACATAATTATCTCCATGAGATTTCATGGATTATAATACACTGAAAAAACATAATGCGGGATTTAGAAAATATACGGAACACCGATTGTTGTTTTGTCATCACGTATAATTCCATACATAAATTCAGGCTACCAACACAATGTTGAAGAGACAGTAATTAAATAATAATAATAATAATAATAATAATAATAATAATGTTTTTTTACCATACACCAGGACATAACCACAATGAAGATCAACAAACCAAGAGGAACACGGGATTTTCTTCCCGAAGATACAGCACGCAGGAAATATATTGAGAACAGGATGCGAGAAGTGGTCAAAAACTGGGGATATGGCGAGGTGATCACGCCAACTTTTGAGCATCTGGATCTATTTACTCTCAAATCAGGTGAGGGTATCATAGGTGAACTATACAATTTCACTGACAAAGGCGACAGGGAGATGACGCTTCGCCCGGAATTGACCGCACCTGTTATGCGGATGTATGTCAATGAAATGCAGGCAACCCAAAAACCTCTCAAGTTGTTCTATTTTGAGAATTGTTTCAGGTATGAACGCCCCCAAAAAGGAAGGTTTCGGGAATTCTGGCAGTTTGGTGTGGAAGTGATAGGTAGTAGCAGGCCGGATGCTGATGCAGAAATAATCGCGCTTGCGATAAACATGCTTGATGCAGCCGGAATAAAAGGCGACCTGCATGTCGGACAGCTTGGTATCATACGCCACATATTAAGTGTTCTGGATATCGAACAGCAGAGTAAGATCATGCGACTTGTCGACAAAAAGGATGATACGGGGCTAGACGATTTTTTAGAAAAAATCAATGCGCCTGCTGACCTTCGGCGGAACCTTCTTGAAATTATCTGCCTGACAGGAGATGACGCTGTTGAAAAAGCCCGTGATATAATCGGCAACATACCCGAACTTGACATGTTCGAGGAACTGCTTATTATGCTTGATGCATATGAAATTGATTACAATGTGGACTTCGGCATTGCCAGGGGACTTGATTACTATACAGGCATGGTCTTTGAAATATACGCCAAAGGACTCGGTGCACAGAATCAGGTATGTGGCGGAGGATCATACAATTTAATCAAACTATTTGGCGGTGGAGATGTTCCGTCAACAGGTTTCGGGCTTGGATTTGACCGCATAATGGAGATATGCAATATCAAAGCCGATGAGCTGATAAAAGTTGTTATAATTTCAACCGATTCCACACGTCTTGATGCGATCAAGGTCGCAAATGAATTAAGACACGTTGTGCCTGTCCATCTTGACCTTATGAAACGTAAATTCAATGCGCAGTTGTCTTATGCCAACAACATAGGAGCTGATTACACGGTTATTGTAGGTGAGCAGGAACTTGAGGCAGGAAAAGTCACCCTCAAAGACATGGCATCAGGTGAACAATCACTCTTGAGCATAGAAGAAGTTATCCAAAAAATCAGGCAAATTATTAAACAATATTCTAACCGGAATTCGAAAACCATACAAGATTATCCGGATATGACTGATGTAAAAAAAAATACAGACCCTTGGTAATAGCTGTAATGGAAAAGCATTTTGACCTTTATGTTCTTTATGTCCTTTAGTATGAAACAATTTCGCATGTCAATCACCACTGATGAGACCGCAGCCGATGCACTCCCAATGAGATTTACAGTTGCTGCGATACTTATTGTGATTATAGGAGTGATTGTTACATCGTCGGTTCTGGATCTTATGTTATCTGCACGCATGCATGATACGCAAACCGGGGTATCGAAGATTGTTTACAATGCAGAGCAAATGTCGGTGCGCGGGGCTGGCAGTGTGATCACGCTTGATATCGACATTCCGGATGACGTCACTGTTGTACTCGGCGCACTGCCAGATAATGAACATGCATGGCCGGACGATGCAGGCAATTATTATATTCAGTCCGGCAGTGAACAAAGGATTTATGTGACGAATGCGGCGTTCTCGAATTTTGAAATGGATAGTGCAGTTGAACTCTTATCTGGTTCACACAGAGTGACTCTTGAAAGTGTTTATAATTCAAATTTTAGTCGGGTGTTCATTTTAGTCTATGAAACAAAGGATAATGGATAATTGGTGTGTGGAAATGCCTCTAAAAAATATACTAAATGATCAGTCCGGCTGGATCGATTTTATCCTCTCCAAAATTGCATTGATAATTGCAAGTGTGATAATCATCTCAGCTACCTTCCAACTGGCAGCAGACTTTAAGGATATGGGTCCCGAACATGAACTGGGAATACTCGCACTTGATTTTAAATCAAATGTGGATAATCCGGGAAGTGATACCTTTGACTATGGCATCAGGCGAACATATTCATTTGACACGGAAAAATACGGTCCTGAGACAGGTTTTTACAATGTTAATGCAGCTATCTCAGGTGAGTACGTGGAGATTACTGCAACAGCACATGGCGGTAGACAAATCCACGCCGTCAAACCGCTTATGTTAAAGGTTCTGCCATTTAATGAAAGCACACTTAGATATGAACTTAAAGATGAATACGGGCATAACGGTACTATTGAAGACCTGATTACCAGTGACTACCTGACAGTTGCAGGTTTTCTGTCTCAAAAAAGCGCAGATAAAGTAATGCTAAATACAAGCACAGGTGTTTTTATCCAAAAAACGATCATATATGTGGAAACCGATAATGGAGTATATGATCTTGAATACACACTTGTTTATCAATGACGAGCGAGTGCTTGAAATACAAAACGGTATATTTACCATTGTAATATTCTGATTTAAAATATCAGGCTACCTTTGAGATTAAACGGTGAACCTATTGCTTCTGATTGTCAGGGGAAATTTGTTGAAATTGTATATTTTTTTGAAAGTCCGTGTTAAAAGTAAACCTATTTATCCATTGCCGCAAATCAAATTGAAAACAAAAACAAGGTGAACCAATGCAACTAAAAGTACAACCTCTTGACATCAAAGTAGGAAAATTCAAAGTCGTCCTGAACACGATCGATGCAAAAGAACTCGGCGTCATTGAAGGCGATCGTGTGCATGTCAGGGACCATGAGAGCTTAACAGCGATTGTAGATACCACTGAGGATATGATCGCACCGGGTATGTTAGGTGTGTATCATGAGGTTGCAGAGCGGCTTAAAAAGGCATGGACTGAGCCTGTGGATGTTATTCCTGCAATGCGTCCGAAATCCACTGAAGTTATTAAGAAAATGATGAATCAGGAAAAACTAACGAAGGATGAAATTTATTTAGTTGTTAAGGATATTGTGGATGAAAGTTTAAGCGATATCGAGCTGTCTGCATTTATCACTTCCTCTTACATAAATGACCTGAGTGATGATGAGACCGAATGGCTCACAAGTGCTATGATCGACACTGGTGATAAAATTGAGTTTGACACTCATCCTATTATGGATAAACACTCGATTGGCGGTGTTCCGGGTAATAAGATATCTCTTCTTGTTGTGCCAATTGTTGCAGCAAACGGACTGCTTATTCCTAAAACAAGTTCAAGAGCCATAACAGGCGCAGGCGGGACATCTGATTTGATGGAAATACTCGCACCTGTGGAATTTAATGCTGCTGAGGTCAAGGATATGACCGAGAAGGTCGGCGGTGTACTTGTTTGGGGAGGTGCAACAAATATTGCGCCTGCGGATGATAAGCTTATCAGGATTGAGTATCCCCTCTCTGTTGATCCGCACTGCCAGCTTCTGGCATCCATCATGGCAAAAAAGGGTGCTGTGGGTGCGGATAATGTGGTTATTGACATTCCTACGGGTGCAGGTACCAAAATACCGGATGTTCAAGCGGGTCGCAAACTTGCACGCGATCTCATAAATCTTGGCGAAAGACTGGGAATGAACGTTGATTGTGCATTGACATACGGCTCCTCTCCGATTGGGAGGACAGTAGGACCTGCACTTGAAGTTATAGAAGCATTGAAAGTACTTGAGACCGGAGAAGGGCCGAACACTTTAGTTCAAAAAAGTGCTGTGCTTGCCGGCATGTTGCTTGAAATGGGCGGCGTAGCAGCCAAAGGACATGGATATGATCTTGCTATTGAAACCATCAATAACGGTAAGGCCCTGGCAAAATTGAAGCAGATAATAGAGATTCAGGGCGGCGATCCGAATGTAACACACAAGGATATTGTAGTGGGTGAGCATACCGCCGAGTTGCGTGCACAAACTGACGGCTACATAATTGAGTTCGACAACAAACGTCTCATTGAGATTGCAAGGATGGCAGGTGCACCAAATGATAAAGGTGCAGGTATCCTTATCCACAAAAAGCGTGGGGAATCTGTTAAAAAAGACCAGCCTGTTTTTACAATCTATGCAGAAAAGGAGTGGAAGCTTAGCAATGCACTTAAAAGTGCGCATCTTATTATGCCTATTGTGGTTGAGGGCATGTTGCTTGAGCGAATTCCTGCTTTCAAGGAGTTTTGATTTTGCGGGGCAGATAAGAGGATTTCCGCAGGTGAAATAAGTATAAATTTAAATATAGGTGTTTGTTTAGCTATTTTTGATTCCGGTTTAACCCGCCGCAGGCGGCGGTTCATTCCAATCATTTCAGGAAAAATCGACATTATCCGGAATTACCCGGACTTATGTAACAGATGCATATACAAAAAAGTGCAATCCGAATCTCACCTGAGAACCGGATACTTAAAAGTGTATATGAATTTCATGTCTGATAATGTACAAAAATGCGCCGACCGGGATTCGAACCCGGGTTTGAGGCTTGGAAGGCCTCAGTCATAGCCACTAAACCACCAGCGCACAAAGTGCAACCAATAGAAGTATTTTTGTAATATAATGCTTTCGGCAGGCATTCAAATAAAATCTGCGTAATTGGGTGCAAAATACGATCAAAATGAGCACATATACTGCAATTTGTATGGAAAATCAATATCCGCGTATTTGTGTACATGACGCAACATTGTATATTTATTAGCACTGTAGATTGGGCACTATTTTTGTCGGATGGATGGCACTTTTGCCAGCAATTCCCGCTTTATGATTTTGTTTATATCCAAGCTGTCTGAAACTATACTGTCGCTCGTCATTGATTTGGTTTATGATATGACGAGTAAAAGCATATAATCTCATAAAATTATCACGAAATATCAAAACAACAAGCCTTCGCTTGTATGCGTTTATTAGCATAACGGGAATTGCTGCACTTTTGCACATTAAAGTATTGCAATCAATGCAATTCAGGGTTATCCTTGTTTCAATCCATAAACAGGTCACAGCTTTTACACTTTAGACATTCTAGATTCAATCGGGAATTGCTGCCAGGATATGTTTTAAGCCAGCGTGCTCTTGATCAATCAAGCCTGATTTCACCTCACCATAACGCATTGGATGGTTGGCATTATTAACCAGATCTCCTTTGATGCTATGGCGTCAAAATGAGGTTGGATTCCGTGAGTTCAAATCGGTGCCTATAAATGATTATATCACAAAATAACCATATTACAACCTTTGTAGGTTCCACTTTGTCCGCCATAATGTAGTGGTACGTCCCACTA